>JBOHOA010000092.1:0-9021 GCA_050730975.1 Minisyncoccia bacterium | reverse complement strand
AAGACCATTTCAGACTGCTGAAATGGCCATTAGCTCTAATCTTATTAGTTGCTTATAGAGTAAGTCGGCTTATAACCGACTATGCGCGCTTACGGCGCGCTTGCAGGAGTTTTGTCACGCTCTCTATTTTTATTAGCGTAATAGGCGAGAGATAATGCTCAAGGCCGTGAATATCGCGGCTTCGCACGCGTTCGGGTACGCCGAGCGCCGTAAGGAAGGCGGCGAGCGCTTGGTGACGCTCATGCACCGCGCGTGCGGCAGTGCGGCCTTTGCCGGTAAGTGCGAGGTCGCGATAGGGGCGGCAGACAAGCAGCCGCTCCCTCGCGAGCCGCTCGACCATTTGGCTGGCCGATGGCTTGCTAACACCAAGCTCGCGGGCTAGATCAGAAATATGAGCCGCGCCTGAGAGCTCAGATAAATGATAAATGGCATGAAGATAATCCTCCTTATCCATTCCGACATAGTTTCGGTCGCGCGCTTTTTTCCGCATTACTCCAGCATATCCACAGGCGCGTGCGTGTACAAGCACACGGCGTGAATGTTAGGATTCCCTAACAATTGGCTATGCATACTTTTTTTGCTCCGGCCGCGGGCGGGGAAAATCACCGAAGCATTCCCGTGCCCGCCACGGCTTCGTTTTTGCGCAAGCTCTTGGCGTTTTCGGGACCCGGGTACCTAGTCGCCGTAGGATACATGGACCCTGGCAACTGGGCCGTCGATCTCTCCGGCGGCTCCGCATTTGGCTACGAGCTACTCACCGTCGTTCTCCTCTCGAGCGTCATTGCCGTACTGCTGCAGCATCTGGCTGCCAAACTCGGGCTCGTGACCGGGCGCGACCTCGCGCAGCTATGCCGTGAATGGTATCCGAAGCCGGCCACTCTATTTTTGTGGCTTATGGCCGAGCTCATGGTAATCGCGTGCGATCTCGCCGAAGTAATTGGTTCGGCGATAGCGCTCAACCTGCTCTTCGGCCTTCCCATACTTTTCGGCATAGTGCTTACCGGAGGCGACGTGCTGCTGCTTTTGTTCCTTCAAAACCGCGGCTATCGTTGGCTCGAACTATTCGTGATTGCGCTCATCGCGCTCATAGCCGCCGGCTTCGGATTTGAGCTGTTCCTATCGCATCCCGCGCTTGCCGCGCTTTTTGCGGGATTCGTGCCGCACACTTCGATTATTACCAACCCTAACATGCTCTATCTCTCGCTCGGCATCGTCGGCGCGACGGTAATGCCGCACAACTTGTTTCTGCATTCTTCCACAGTACAAACGCGTGCATTTGAGGGGGATACCCGCGGCAAGCGCGAAGCAGTAAAATTCGCCACGATAGATGCGGCCGTAGCACTTGCCATAGCGTTTTTTGTCAACGCGGCAATTCTCACTACTGCGGCTGCGGTTTTCTTTGCTTCCGGCAACCGGAACGTTACCGATATTTCGCAAGCATACCATCTGCTCGCGCCCATCCTCGGCACCGGACTGGCCGGAACCGTGTTTGCTGTTTCGCTTCTCGTCTCGGGCCAAAATTCGACCCTGACCGGCACCTTGGCCGGGCAAATAATCATGGAAGGATTTCTTCGGCTCAGAATAGCGCCGTGGCTCAGAAGAGTGATAACCCGACTTTTTGCCATCGTGCCGGCGCTCGTGGTCGTGGTTTTCTTTCAACAATGGGGCCTCGGACGGCTGCTGTTGCTCAGCCAGGTAATTCTCTCGATAGAACTGCCGTTCGTGGTCGTACCGCTTGTCCTTTTTACCGGCAGCCGTAAGCAAATGGGGGAATTCGTCAACTCATGGTCCGTCTCGGCCATATCCGGCATCGTCGCCGCACTCCTCATTGCACTTAACCTCTGGCTTATTTACACTTCGCTGTAATGGATCCGCGCATTATTTTTGAGGATGAAAGTATCGTTGCCCTCGACAAGCCTTCGGGCCTTCTTGTGCATCCTGCTACCCTTCCAGAGGACCGTCCTTTGGGAGTCGATCTTAAGGACGGTCCTCTGGAGGGAGAATCGACTTTGGCCGACTGGCTGCTCCAAAAATTTCCGATGGTCGAAGGCGTAGGCGAAGAAGGGCGCTTCGGCATCGTTCACCGGCTCGACCAAGGCACCTCCGGCGTCATGATAACGGCCAAGACGCAGCAAGCATATGTCCGCCTCAAAAAGCAGTTCGCGCACCGCGAAGTTCAGAAAACATACCGCGCGTTTGTATACGGAAAAGTAAAAAACGCGCGCGGCATTATTGATAAGGCAATAGGGCGGTCGTCAACCGGCAACCGAACCGCCCAACTGCCGGCCTTAAGCCATAAGCTGCAAGCTGCCACGCGCGAATCTCGGACGACATTCAAAACTCTTTTGCGCGCGCCCGCCGCATCCTATCTCGAACTCTTTCCCGAAACAGGCCGCACACATCAAATTCGCGTTCACCTCTCGGCGCTCCAACATCCAATCATCGGCGACGAGCGCTACGCGCCGAATCGCGAGCCCATTTTGGGCTTCACGCGCCTCGCACTTCATGCGCTGGCACTCTCTTTTAGCCACCCCATAACCGGAAAAGAGGCGTCCTTTACCGCACCCCTGCCTCCCGATTTTCTGGCGGCAGAAGTACAACTGCAAAAAGCGATTGATCTCGATAGCGGTCATTAATGCGGTGATTCTCCGCACAAAACGCGTCGGCGCTAAGCGTGTCGACGATGTCACTGTGTTCCTCGGGATGAATCATGAGCGCCCGAGCTTTTTGCGACTCGAGCGATTGGGTAGGGATTTGGACGGGCTTTGCCATAGTAATAGTTTACAGGTTACCGTGAACAGTGAACGGGAAGCCCGAAACACCTTATTTTTGATGAGTTGTACAGGTCTGGGGCAGTGAGTTGACGATGCAATAATTTAATTATTTAGACTTATCAACATCCAAATAAGCGATTTTTTACCGACGAGGTATACTTTATTTATGATCTCAGGAAAGGTTAAAGTAGTCCGGATTTGTGTTGTACTTATAATTATTTCTTTCGGCTTAGGACTTTTACCTTTCCCTGCTGTACAGAACATTGCTGGATGAGTTGAGCTACCGGCGATTATTATTACCATCGTAGCTGGTCTTTTGGCACCAGTAAAAGCGCGCACGATAACTGGCAAGTATCCGCCTCAAACCGCCGCTGCTTTTGGGATTGCGATTTTTCTAATATTATTTCTGCTAGTATCAGCGTGGTTGGCCGTTGCATCTGGATTTTTCATCTAATGACAACAAAACTGGCGACTTATCATCTGTGGACGGGAGAAACAACCTCACGTCATTTTATTTGGGAAATTTTTTGACCTCGGCTCGTATCCGAAACCTCGAATCCCTTTTCTTGTAGTTTGTCGCGGAGTTCGTCGGATTTGGCAAAATCTTTCGCGGCGCGCGCGGCTTCGCGTTCCTTCAAAAGATTTTGAATATCTTCCGGCAAATCTTCTACTTTAATTTCTTCTTCCGCGCCTTCGGTGAATTTCAGTCCAAGAATCTTGTCGGCTTCGATAAGCGATGCGCGTTTTATTTCCGGCGCGATATCCTGATTGCGAATGAGATCCCACACGCTCGCGAGCGCCTTCGGCGTGTCGAGATCATTTGCAATATGCCCAAGAAACTCTTGCATAAAATTCGGATCCGGCTCGGGCTCCAAAGGACGGTCCTTTGTGCGATCGGCTTCCGGAACAGGTATCTCGCGGAAAATTCGCTCGAGCCGCCGGAGTGCCGCGGCCGCGCCTTCGAGCGCTTCCCAGGAAAAGTTTGCCTGGCTTCGATAATGCGCGGTGAGGAACCAATAGCGCAAAGAAAGCGGGGAGAGACCGCGGGAGACGATATCCGAGAGATACGCCACGTTGCCCAAGGATTTAGAAATTTTTTCACCATTCATGGTGATGTGGTTGTTGTGGAGCCACACGTTCACGAACTTTTTGCCGCTCGCGGCTTCGGCCTGCGCGATTTCGTTCTGATGATGCACCGGAATGTGCTCGATGCCGCCGGTGTGAATATCGATCGACTTCCCGAGCAATTTGAAAATCATGGCCGTGCACTCGATGTGCCATCCCGGGAATCCGCGACCCCATGGCGACTCCCAGCCGAGTGATTTGTCGAATTTCCAAAGTGCGAAATCGTACGGCGTGTGTTTTTTTGTTTCCGATTCGATGCGCGCGCCTTCCTTGAGGCCGGCCAAATTGATATTGCCGAGCTTGCCGTAATCGGGGAATCGCGAGACGTCGAAGTACACGCCGTCTTCGGCCGTGTAGCCGTAGCCTTTTTCGGCAAGCGCAGCAATGAGCGCGATGTCCTCTTCTATATAATCGCTCGCGCGCGGGAACATTATTTTTTCGACAGGCACATTGAGCGCGGCGATATCTTCCAAATAAATTTGCGCATATTTTTCGGCTAACGCTTTCATATTCTCGAGCGTGAGCGCAAGCCCTTCGCGCCGCAGACCTTTGGACATGCGATCATCACCCGTATCGGCATCACCTTCGTTGTCGCCGGTTAAATGCCCGACGTCGGTGATGTTATTGACTTGCCGCACTTCATAGCCCCAATACTCGAGGCTGTTGCGAAGCACGTTAAAAATCGTCGGTGGCAGGAGATTGCCGATGTGCTGGCGGTCGTAGACCGTTGGGCCGCAGTTGTACATTTTGACGGCGCCTGGCGAAAGCGGCTCGAAGGGCTCGAGGTCGCCCGAAAGCGTGTTGAAAAATTTCAGCTGCGGCAGAGTTCCGCGCCCCGGACCCGCAGACTGTGCTTTTTTTGTAAAAAACTTCATACCTTGAAGGTACCAGACTATTTTGAAATGCGATACTTCTTTCTGCCGGTTGCTCTAAACCGCCGACCAAAGCATCGCGCCGGCGCTGAGGAGGAGCGAGGCGAACGTAATCCACAGCAGCGTTTTTGAAAGCCACCCGCTCGCGTGAGCGCCCATGAGTTTTTTGTTTGAGGAAATGGACGTGATAATCCACACGAGCGGAATCGCGACCAGCGCATTTATAACCGACGTAACCACAAGCGCCTTGATGGGGTCGATGCCGATAAAATTGATGCCGAGCCCGACGACAGTCGCGAGCGTGATGACGCCATAAAATCCGTACGCTTCGCGGAAACGCTTGGCGAGCCCGCGGTTCCAATTAAACGCCTCGGCCGCCGCGTACGCCGCGCTGCCGGCCAAGACCGGCACCGACACGAGTCCGAGCCCGATGATGCCTATTGCAAATATCGCTTCGGCAATGAAGCCTGCGTGCGGGAATCCCGAGACGAGCGGCTCGAGCGCACCGGCCGCGTCGGCCGCGGTTTTTACATCCGTGATACCGGCCCCATTGAGCACCGTGCCGGTAACGACGATGATGCACCACATGACGATTTGCGACGTGAACATGCCGAACGCGTTGTCTATGCGCACGTCGCGCAAATGTTCGCGCGTGATGCCGCGCTCCGCGCGGCCGGCCGCCTCTTCTTCTTCGACCTCCTCGGACGCTTCCCATACGAACATGTACGGCGATATAGTGGTGCCGACCACGGCCGTAAAAACAAAGAAGAACGCGTAGCCCGATTCGATGTGCGGCACGAGCGTCGCGTGCAGCACCGCGCCCCACGGCGCGCGCACGAGAAAAACGGTCAGCGGGTAGGCGAGCATAGTGAGCAGCGTCCATTTGAGCAACCTCGCGAACGGCCGGTATGATATGAAAATCTCGATAAGCAGCACAATGGCCGCGAACGCGAGGACAAGGAGCGAGAACGGCAGCGGCACGAGCAGATTCGCGGACGCCGCCATGGCGCCGATGTCGGCGCCGATGTTGATGGTGTTGGCGATAAGCACGAGCAACACGATGCCGTACACCGCCGCGGCGCCGTACTCCTCCTTGAGGTTGGTGGCGATGCCTTTTTTGGTGACGGCGCCGATGCGCGCACACGCCTCCTGGACCGCGGTCATGAGAGGATAGAGAAACGGGACAAGCCACAGCTGCCCGTAGCCGAACTGCGCGCCGGTTTGCGAATATGTAGCGATGCCCGAGGGGTCGTCGTCGGCCGCGCCGGTTATAAGCCCGGGCCCGAGTTTGGACATGAGCGAGCGCAACCCTGAGCGCGGTTTAGCGCGCTCGTCGCCGAGGCGTTTGCGCAAAAGCAGTGAATAGCGGCGGCGCATGTGCCCCAAGTATAGCGCGGGAGTTTTGGCGATATAAACACCTTCTCTCCCGCAGCGAGACGCAAATATAAAGATTTATCCTCTTTATTTTTCAGATTACCTGTGCGATACTTTCTTTAATGATGAATTCTGAGGAAAATCCGCAGCAAAAGCGGACGCGTTTGCGCGCAATCAGCTCGTCTGTTGCTTTTGCGGTAGTGTTTTGCGCCGGAGTATACATAGGCATTCATGTGGCGCTCTCGCGTGCACAAAGCACCACGCCGCAGGATACGATAACGCTCCCGAGAGCGGCCGACGGGCAGCCAGAGAACGTCGACATGTCGGAATTTTGGAATGTGTGGAATATGTTGCAGCAAAATTTCGTGCAGGCGCATGCGACCGGCACGATTCCGTCGACGCAGGACAAAATCAATGGCGCCATAGAAGGACTCGTCTCAAGCTACGGCGATCCGTACACGACGTTCTTTACGCCATCGCAGGCAACCGCGTTCAATCAGGATATTCAGGGAAGCTTTGGCGGCGTTGGAATCGAAATAGGTTCCGATTCTTCCGGCAATCTCATCGTCATCGCACCGCTTAAGGGTTCGCCGGCGGCCAAGGCCGGAATTCAGCCTGGCGACAAAATCATTGACATTGATGCGACGTCTTCGGCCACGATGGATCCCGACGAGGCAACCGGACTTATCCGCGGGCCGGTCGGCAGCACGATTAAGCTCACGATACTGCATGCAAGCTCGACCGAGCCCATCGTCGTGCCGATAGTGCGCCAGACCATAAACATTCCGATAATCAACTATCAAGATGACGGCAACGGCGTCTACGAAATAGACTTGTATGAATTTTCTGCCGATTCCGCCGACGACTTCCGCACCGCGCTGCGCGCATTCGAAGAATCCGGCGACCATAAACTGCTCCTCGATCTGCGCGGCAATCCGGGCGGATACCTCGAGGCTGCGGTCGACATGGCGAGTTATTTCTTGCCGGCAGGCCAGACGGTCGTTACCGAAGATTTTGAAGGGCATCAGCAAAACGTCGTCAACAAAAGCTACGGCTACAACGTTTTCGCCGGCAAAAATCTCAAGATGGCGATTCTCATAGACCAGGGCACGGCAAGCGCCGCCGAAATTCTCTCGGGCGCCTTGCAGCAGCAGGGCGTTGCCAAGCTCGTCGGCACCCGTTCGTTCGGCAAAGGGTCGGTGCAGGAAGTGATGGATTTGGGAGGCGGCTCGGAGCTCAAAGTTACCGTGGCCAAGTGGCTGACCCCGAACGGGCACTCAATCGAAGACGGCGGACTCACCCCTGACATCAACGCCACGACCACGCAGAGCGATCTCGCGGCAGGCAAAGATCCGCAAAAGCAGGCGGCGCTGCAATATTTAGAAAGCCAGTAGATAGCTACTAGCGTTTAGGGTATAGTGTACCCCTTAGTGGCTAAGCCCTAATGCAGGTATGAAAGTCATCCTCCTCAAAGACGTCCGCAACGTCGGGCACAAAGACGACGTCAAAGATGTGGCCGACGGATTTGCCGAAAATTTTTTGCTACCACAGAATCTCGCCGTTGTTGCTACCGAGACGAAAATTGCCGCGCTCGAAAAAAATCGTGCCGAGGCCGAAGCGCGTGCCGAGGCCGAAACGCGGGGTAGGGAAAGCAGCATTCGGGAGCTCTCAGGGGCGCGCGTCGAGTTGAGCGCCCGCGCAACAAAGACGGGCGGCCTGTTCAAGACGATAGGCGCGAACGCCATCGTCCGCGCCATAAAAGAGCAAAAAGGCATCGACTTGCCGGAAGATTCAGTCGACATTTCGGCGGCTATAAAAACAACCGGCGGACATCCAGCCGTCCTGCACGCTTCTAAAGCCCGGTCGGAAATTACGGTTGTTGTTACGGCAGTATAAGCATATACTGCGGCCATGGAACGCAAGGAGCTCAAAGGTTTGGAGATGGCGCGCGGCTCGCGCGTCATTGCCTACATCACCGGCGATAGGCAGGGTCCGAACGCGCGCATCGCGCCGGATATTATTCCGTTTTTCAGCCAACAACTCGATGCCATAGCGCCGAACGGCAAAATTCCAAAAATAGACCTTTTTATTTATAGCACAGGCGGCGACACCATGGTGCCGTGGCGGCTCGTTTCGGTAATCCGCGAGCACTGTGACTCGTTCAGTGTTCTCGTCCCGTACAAAGCGCACAGTGCGGCCACGATGATAGCGCTCGGTGCCGATGAAGTTGTCATGACCGGCCTCTCGGAGCTCTCGCCCATAGATCCGTCGACGGCAAATGTTTTCAATCCGCAGGATCCGGCCAACCCCCAAAACCGCGTGCCGATTTCGGTCGAGGACGTGGTCGCCTATTTTGATCTGGCCAAGAACAAATTTGGCATCAAGAGCGACGCCGACCTCACGGCCGTATTCAATAAATTCGTCGACGCCAACCCGCAGGTGCACCCGCTTGCGCTCGGCAACGTCAACCGCGTGCACAATCTCATCCGCATCATCGCGAAGCGCCTACTCAAGAGCCACAAGAAGCCGATGACTGAGCAGGAGATAGACCGCGTAGTCGAATTTTTTACCGAAAAACTCTATTCGCATCAATACTACGTCGGCCGCAAAGAAGCGCGCGACGAGCTCGGCCTCAAAACGGTCGTCGACGCTGAGTCGCACGTCGCCAAGACCATGAATGATCTCTACGAGTCGTACCGCGCCGAGATGGGGCTCGGTGCAACCATTTGGAACCCGGAGCTCGAGCTCGGCAACGCAAACCAGACGCGCAAAGAATACAAGATCGCGTGCATCGAAAGCTCGGCAAAAGAAAATTATTTTCAAACGGCGCTCGAATTCAGACGCCAGCAAGCCATGGTGCCGCAACAAACCCCGCA
>JBOHOA010000091.1:0-13608 GCA_050730975.1 Minisyncoccia bacterium | reverse complement strand
GGCGGGAGATCCGCGCTTGATGTCGCGCCGAGCGTCGCCGCGCTACTGCCCTGAATGACGCGGTAGGCGCCGTTTACCGCCTGCATCCATGGGTGAGCGGGATCGACTTCGGCAAAAATTCGATAGGCCGCAGGCGAGAGGTAGGAAGGGTTGATGAGCGCCGTCCGGCCTTGCGAATTTTTTTCGAGGTTGTCGGCGAGCACATAGGAATTGCCGCCCGCGGTGAGCACTTCGTTATTCCAGATGCCGTCGATGATAGTGCGCGCCGCGGAAAGATATTTCGGATCCTGCCAACGCGCGTAGGCGAACACGAGCGACAGCGCGATGTTGGTATCGGCGTCGCTCGCGCTGTTCTGCCCGTTTTGATCGGTCAAAATTCCGTAGCTGCCATCTTGGCGTTCGCCCCACAGCCACGAGAAGAGGCCGTCTTTTCGCGCGAGATTCGTCTGCGTCCATTGCCATTCTTTGTCGAACGTCGACTTATCGCCCATCCATACCGCCCGCAGCATCGTGTAGCTCTGGCCTTCGGATGTCGTAACGTCGTTGCGGCTCGCGTCGAGCGTGCGGCCGGTGCCGCTTTCAAGGTCGCTCGCCTTATAATCATTCCAAAGCGCCGCGAGCGTTTGAGAAGGCGAGAAGATAATTGTTTGGTGCGAACTCTGCCAGCTGTTGCGATAGAGCACGAACCCAAAAAGCACCACTGCTGCACCGAGCAATCCGTATCCGGCAATGCGTACCGCCATGCTCATGTTTCTAATTGGTTATCGCGCGGCTAATGATCGGACGGACTCGTGAGTGCGGCGATACGATGTCCTCGTGCCGCGTATGTTTACGCGTCGCCGGCGCTTCTTTCTTTGCGAGCGCCAGTTTATGGGCCAGGGCGCTGCGACGCTCGACAAGGCGCGCATAGGCAAGGCGGCGGCGTTCGGAAGCGGTTACCCTGCGCATTACCGAGGAAAGCGGCCACGGCCGCAGGAAGCCTATTCCGGCTGCGGCAAGAAGCGCGGCAATCACAAGAAGTTCCTCAGTGAGTGCGGAAGATAGCGCGTCGCTCTCGTCATAAACATTTCCGGCGGGCGCCGCAGCCGGCTTTGCGAGTCCTATCGGCGCTATGGTTTGAGAGGTCGATGCAGCCGCGGGCGCTATAGATTGCGCCTGCGCCGACGCTGCAACGGCGAGCACCAAAAGAAGCGCGGCCGACGCCGCGATTCGCATACATCGAAAATGTTTGAGGTAGGAATGCATAGTTGGGTTGGTTACAATGCTCTGGCCCTTCGTCATTCAGCTGCGCTGGCGCACAAGATCCGGCTCTCGCGAACGGAACACCCAGAACTTGGAAAGCGTAAAGCTCGCGGCGAACGTGAATACCGTAGTGACGGCGAGTGCGAGAAGGTCGTACATGCCCCAGCTAACAAGCAAGTTCATTGCTTCCACGTTAACCACAAGTGACACCGAGATCGTGGTGTAAAACCGCGCGACCTCGCCGAAGGACAGCCGCTTTTTCATGCCAAACGTCCATGAGCGGTTGAGCGTCAGGCTCGACACGGTGCCCGCGAGGAACGAAAAAAATTTGGCGGCAACGAGATGTTCCGCGAACACAGACGTCTCGCGCGTCAAAATAATGTAGAACGCCGCGTCAAGGAGGGTATTGATGACGCCGACAGTCATGAATTTCATGGCCTGTTTATTCGTTACGCTGCCGAGTTCGCCGGTGTAGAGCGCGATCATTTCATGCAAGGCGCGCAAGATTACCGAGGGCTTGGCGCCCGTCGGCGATCCGGCGCGCCGCGGCAGATGCGAGACCGGTACCTCTTTTATCCGCGCATCGGAACGCGTCAGCCGGATCAGCAGCTCCGCGCTCACCATCGCGCCGCGGGAGGTCGGCATAGCGCGAAGGACAACGGCGCGGCGCAAGAGTTTAAAGGCGCAGTCGATGTCGCGTATTTTGAGTCCGAAGAAGAGACGGTTGAGCGCGTTCCATCCCCAGGCGTTGAGGAGGCGCATAAAGGGATCGCGCCGCGGTGCGCGGTAGCCGATGACGGCATCGTAGCGCGGCGCGAACGCCAGGAGATGCGAGAGTTCGGTAAAATCAAACTGCCGGTCAGCGTCGGTAAAAAACACCCAATCTTTGCGCGAGGCACGGATGCCGGTCTTGAGCGCCGCGCCATAGCCGCGGTTTTTGGGATGCCACACGACGCGCACGCACGGGTCTTTTTGCGCGGCGCGTATGGCAATCGCGCGCGTTTTGTCTTTGGAACCGTCGTCGACCAAGATAATTTCCCAGTCGCCAATGTAGGGCGATTCTTCGGCTGCGCGCCGCGCATCGGCAATGGCCGCGGCCACGTTCTCTGCTTCGTCGTAGGCCGGCAAAAAAATGCTAAGTGAAAGTGGTTCGTGCATAGTGTTATGAGAGGTGGGTCGCGGCTTCCGGCTTTTTTGTTCCTACGATTGCGCCCCTTTGGGCAATGATAAAGATGGTGTCTGCATTTTTTGTGAAGGGGCGCTCGCTTTTAATTTTGAAAGGGCACGCGTATTTGCCTGCTGGCAAATTGCTCCGCCCGTTCGCCCGAGGGCGGACTGCGCAAGGCCTTTCAAAATTAAAAGCTCGCTCTGCTTACGTGCGACGGTTCGGGATTTTTGGGAGGATATAAAAATAAAAAAAGCGGCTCGAGGTCGCTGTGAAAAAACATTCAAAATCCTTATCCTTCGGAACGCCGGGGAGGCCGCCCGCTCATTGCGCGCCGCGGCCTCCCCGGCTAAACCAATATTGTCTCTCGCATATCGTATCGTTACATTCGCGCGGCTCTGCCGCTCGCTAGGTGTTAATGGCTCCTGCCTTCTATAACCGTGCCGGCGTCCGAAGGTTTTGAGGAGACTACATCGCAAAAGAACTTAACCTGGTCCCGATGGGCGTTTCGTATGACAGCATACCGAACGTTGTCTGAAGCGACGCTGAAGATGCGATAAAAGTCTTTCAAAACGGGGGTTCTTGGAGCCGAGCCGTTTGTGTTCGGCAGCAAGACTCGCACGTTGCCAAACAAACAGACAGGAGAAAGTTTGCGCAGTTTTACGACACGAGCCGATACCCGACGCCGCGAATGGTTTCGAAGTGCACGGAATTCTTAACCCGCTCCAGTTTCTTGCGAAGATTTTTCATGTGGACGTCGAGCACGTTGCTCCATGAGAGCGAATTAAAATCCCATACCTGGTTGAAGAGTTCCTCGCGCGTCAGCACCTCCCCGGGTCGGCGCATGAAGCACTCCAGAAGCGCGTATTCTTTTAGCGTGAGCGGTATGTCTTCGCCGGCCGCGCGCACTTCGCGCGCCGAGGTGTCCATTTTGATATCGCCGAGCTCAAGCACGACCGGCTGCGCCGTTTGCGGCCGCCTGAGAATGGTGTTGACGCGGGCGAGGAGCTCGTCGAACGAGAACGGTTTCGTGATGTAATCGTCCGCGCCCGAATTGAGCAGGTCGACTTTGTAATCAGTCTCGCCGCGGCCCGTAAGAATAATAATAGGCGTGTCGACGCCCTCCTTGCGCACGTTGCGCGTCAGTGTCGCGCCGTCGAGAACGGGCATCATGAGATCGAGAATAATCACGTCGTATTCTTTACGATACAAAAGGATCCGGGTCTGCGCCTTCTCCGGATCCGACATCCAGTCGACTGCGAAACCTTTTAGTTCAAGGCCTTTTTTAAGCGAAGAGGCAAGAGTTTCTTCGTCTTCTACAATGAGTAAATGCATAGCAATTTTTTAATGATAATTTCGGTTGTCAAATTGTCCCATACGGATCTGAAGCGTTCATGAAATCCGCTCGGGCGGCGGGGCGACTATGGTAGTATGAAGCATTCTATGGGTTTTTCCGAAGAGGATAAGCGGCGGTTGTTTGATTTTTATAATCCTGCCATCGAGTTATTCGGGCCAGAAGAAGCGCGCAGCTTGCGCTGGAGCGAAAAAAAGCAGCAGCAAAAACGCTTCGAGGCGCTCGCGGCAGTGGGGAAGCTCGAGGGGGCGAGCGTTCTTGATGTGGGATGCGGATTTGGCGATTTGTATGGTTTTTTAACCGGGCGTTTGACGCATATCGATTATTTCGGCATCGATATCAATCTGGAAATGGTGCGCGTGGCGCAAGAAAAATTCCCCGACGCTTCTTTCGAAGTTGCCGATTTTGGAGCGTGGCGCGGCGAGCCGCGCGACTATTGTCTCGCGTCCGGCGCGTTCTCGTTTAAGATAGCAAAGCACCGCGACGTGTACCTTGCATACATTCGCAAACTTTTTGAGTACTCGCGCGTTGCGGCCGCATTCAATCTGCTCGACGCGCGGTATCATATCGACAACGACACGTTCGCCGCGTACGACCCGGAAGAGATTTATAGCTTTTGTTTCGGATTGACTGAGAAGTTGTATCTCAACGATCAGTATTTGCCGCAGGATTTTACGGTGTATCTTTATAAGTAATTTTCAATCGTACGATTTTTACATTTTGAACGTACTTATCTCATTGCATTTTTTATGCGGCGCACGTATCGATTTGCCATAGCCGTACTCGCGGTACTCATTCTTGTGGTCATCTTTTTTTATCCGCTGTGCCGCGCGCTCGGCGGCGCGTTTGCCCACTCACGCGACGGCGCGCAAATTGCGGCCTATCCGGCTGAGCTCAAAGCCGAGGTCGCCGACCGCGGCGGCACGTATCTCTCGTACGCCGACACCCCGCCATGCCTCGTTGACGCACTGATGTCAGTCGAGGACAAGCGATTTTTTTCGCACGGCGGCATCGATCCGGTAGCCGCGGTACGGGTCTTTTTTGAGGAATTCCAAAACGATCACCTCGACCACGGCGGCAGCACGATCACGCAACAGCTCGCCCGCGCCATTCTCGGCATTCCGCGCGGGCAGTCGTTCGGTTTCGGATATATCGCAAGCGAGTTGCGCATTGCGCGCGGCGCGCTCATTCTCGAACACGATTTCAGCAAGGAAGAAATTTTGGAGCTCTATCTCAACAGCGTGTATTTTGGGCGGGGCGCAACGGGCGCATCGGCCGCGGCAGAAGATTATTTCGGCATGCCTCTCGGCGCACTTTCTACGGGGCAGTGCGCGTATCTGGCCGGCCTGCCGCAGGCGCCGACGATCTTCGGGCAAGATCCCTCAGGTGCCGTGGCCGAGAGCCGGTACCGGCACGTCATCGCGACCATGCAGCGCAACGGATATCTCACTCCAGCGCAGGAGGCAACGCTCGATCAAGAGACGCTGTTCACTTCTGAGCCGCAATACTAATTCAAAATATAACTGCGCCGGCTTAGAGCATGTCCCAAAACCCGGGTTCCCGAGCCGAGCCGCCCGTTGTCGCAGGCGAGGCGCCGAGTCGGAGTCCGAAATGTACTGGAGGTACATTGAGGACGAGACTCGTGTGCCGCAGCGCGAAAACGGACGGCGCAGGCAGGGAGGGGTTTTGGGACATGCTCTGGATCATAGCTGCAGCTCGCGCGCCGCGCTGCCAAGTGCTGCGGCGCTTTGCATCGGCACAAAAATTCTGAACTCGCTCCCGCGACCGGGGCCGTCGCTCGATGCTTCGACGCGCCCGCCATGAAACTCGATTATCCGGCGCACGAGAATAAGGCCGAGTCCAAGACCGCGACCCGCGCTCCGGCGCGGCTGTCCGACCGCCTGCTCGCGAAACAATCTGCTCAGCTCGTCCGCGTGCATGCCGATTCCGGAGTCGCGAACCGAGATGCAGGCATACGTCCCTTTGGTGTGCACCGAAAGCACGATGCGACCGCCGCTCGGCGTAAATTTTTTTGCGTTGTTCAAAACATTAAGTATGGCCTGTTCGAGGCGCGTCGGGTCCGCCGACACAATGATATCCTCAGGCGTGAGCTCGACCGAGAGCTCAAGGCCTTTTTGCCGGATGTGTGGTTCCTGGATGCGGACGATGCGTTCAATATGTTCGCCAAGCGCGATAGGGCAGCGATCAATCTCTATTGTGCCAAGCGCATACCGGGAGGCGTCGAGCAGGTCGTTGAGCAGTCGCGCGAGGTGGTTGAATTGGTGTTCGATAAGTTCCACTTCCGCGCGGTAGCGTTCATCGGGATTCATCAGGGCAAGCAGTTCGAGATGGCTTTTGATGGGCGCCAGAGGATTGCGTAATTCGTGCGAAAGATCGGCAAGAAAGCGCCCTTTAGCCTGATCACGCTTGCGCACTTCGTCATACAAGCGCGCGTTGTCGATAATAACGCCGAGGTGGTGACAAAATTCCTGCATAAAGGCAAAATCCTCCTCGCTGTAGCGACGGGCCGATTCAGCGTATGCGATAGAAAGGATACCGACGAGTTTTCCCTGCGAATGGATGGGTAGAATTATAGACGAGACAGGTTTAAGCTCCTGCATGAGCCGGAGCCGCTGTGACGAGAAAGCCGTGCTCTCGAAATCTTCGATGCGGATGTTTGGCGTGAATTGCGGAAGTCCGGTTTTGTGAACGGCATGGATGCCGACCTCGGATCCCAACTCTTCAGCCGAGAGTCGCGCCAGCTCCTCAACCATTTTTTCCTTGCGCTTGTCGCGATGCACCACCGCGACGCGCCTCAGCGTTCCGTTTTCTTCCACGAGGTTAACGGTGCACCAATCCGCGAGTTTAGGAACGATGAGCCGGGCTTTTTCGGAAAGGCGTGTGATATCATCGGCAGCCAGTGACAGCACTCTTCCGGATTGCAGAAGAAAGTCCAGGTTTTCCTCGAGATTTTTTTGCCGGGAAACGTCGCGAAAGTATACGGCCGCATACACAGCTGTACCATCGTGGTCAAAAACCGGCGTGCATGTGACCGATATCCAATAGTGTTGGTCGGCATGTATTTGCTCGAATACGTGGCCGCGCGTCTCTATTCCGCGTTCGAGCGCCAAATGTGTCGGGAACGACTCCGGCTTTGTGGGCGAGCCGTCTTCCTCGAGGATGAGGCTGTTCTCGAGCACTGCGTCGTACGACTGCCCCACGAGCGGATTTGTACCTCCGCTACGGGCGGCAAGTTGCTCTGCTGCGTCGTTGGCGAACCGGATCCGGCGCTCTCGGTCGAGGAGGATAGTTGCGTCGGGCGCGCTGCGCGCCATTGCTTCGAACCATGCTTTCGAAAGCGGCATATTTGTAGTATAACGCTCCGGCGTAGAGGTTCAACCTATTTCATGAATGCTCAGGCGCGATAATTTCACCGACCATTCAGCTTTAGACACGTATGCTAATCCCCATGACTGCGCCAATGCGGAAGATGGTGAAAAGTTTGGCGTTTAGCACGCCGGCGCTCGCGCTAGTTCTCATGGGTTCATTGACGGCGCATGCCGCCGGCACTACAACGAGTGCCACCTCGACCGCCTCAAGCACGGTTGCCGAACCGGTTATTTCGAATGTAACCGCTACCTCCACCGACACTTCCGCGCTTATTACGTGGATGACCGACGAGCCGGCAACGAGCGAGGTCGCCTTTGGCACATCGAGCGCCTACTCCGCGTCGACGACTCCAGATTTATCGTTTACCACGACGCATGCCGTGACACTCCCTAATCTTATGCCCTCGACCTTGTATCATTTCAGTGCTAGATCAAGCGACGCGGGCGGCAGCAATAGGACGAGCTCCATTGATCAGACGTTTATGACCGCGGCGAGTTCATCTGCCGCCACAACTACTTCGCCCGGATCGACGTCGACTTCGACTGCAACGAGCAGCAAGGCGTACCTCAGCTTGAGCGCGTACAGTGCGGCTCCGGGCGCGAGGGTTACGGCGTTCGGCAGCGGATTTACGCCGCTTGAGACTGTATGGCTCTCGTTTGCGTCATCGACCAGCGCAAGCAGCAGCCAAAGTATGGCGAGCAGCACGGCAAGCACGACGCTCGGGAGCGCAACTGCGGATCAGAACGGCGCGTTTTCTTTCCCGTTCCCGGTGCCGAATATCCCGCGAGTCACACTACATCTGTGGGCGAGCGGCGCCACGAGCGGACTAATCGCAACGAATACGCTTTACATTGAACCCATGAGCACCTCGACTGGCACCTCAACTCCCCCGACTGCCTCACCGACACCCTCAATAGCTCTTAGTGCGAGTAGCGGCATGCCGGGCGATGTCGTTACCGCTAGCGGCACCGGATTCACGCCGCTTGAAGGCATAGCGTTCGCGTTCGGCACCACGACCTCCTCGACCAGCGCGGATACGAACGGAAACTTTTCGACGCCGCTCACGGTGCCCATGGGGTCGGGGCAAGTGAACGTCGGCGCCACCGGCCTTACGAGCGGTTTCACGGCAAGTACGACGTTTTATATCGAACCCGAGAGTACTTCGACCGGCACGTCGACCGCGACCAGCACCAGTATTACGACGCTTCAAAATGAGATAACGCAATTGCAAAATGAACTATCGACGCTGCAAAACGAAGTAAGCACGCTCCAATCGCAGGTGCAATCGCTCCTTTCGGGTACGTCGACCGGCACATCGACCGGCGCGGGCAATCCGCCGCCACCGCCGACGACGACCGGCGAGATAGATCAAAACGGGCAGACCGTGAACACCGGCAGCGGCATAGACTTCGGGGGGCACAATTTCGGGAGTCAGGAACACGTGCAAGTGATGTTAAACGGCTCGCAAGTGGGGCAGGCGTTTACCAATACTGCGGGTAGTTTCTCGACCGGATCAATGTCGCTCCCCACAACACCCGGAACCTATACCTTTACGTTCATCGGGCAAAATAGCGGCATCACGGTCAACGCCACCATAACGGTCAAATAAAAAATAATAACAAATTGCTCCTAATTTTTTGAGCACGTCTTAAAAATGCGCCCCGACTCATTGTCGGGGCGCGGATTAGTTGGAGACCATTATCGTCGTCACGTGGGCGTGTGTTCCGTGCGTGAGCTGCCACAACGAAGCGAATCCAGCGGCACTAACAAGGAGCAAGAGCACGAGTGTGGGGTAGGCGAATCGCCAATGTTTCGTCGGGTGCCACCAGCCGTTGAACCAAAGGGTCGGTGGGAGGACGATTAAGAGAAGGAAGGCAAAAGCGCAGCTTGAGATCCGCAGCCATTGGCTGAGAGCCGCCGCGTCCATGCCGTTTAGGTGCCACTCCCGCAGCGCGACGGCCAGGGCTATGCCGATGAGGACTAAGCCGCCGACGTGTCCTATGTGCCAGGAAAGCGCCTTCCGGCTGCGTCTGTGCCTGAGGCGTTTGCCGGAGCGCCAAACATTCACGACCTCGACGAAAAAAATAATGCCGAGGAAGAACACGACGGTTTTGAAGAAGAACATGTCGTCGATCCCCCGTTACTCTGGTTGGTAGCGTATACTGGATCTCATGAACGTACAACGACGCATGCTGTATTTGCTGCTCAGCGCGTTGGCGCCGCTGTTTGCTATCGCCTGCGCCGCCTGTATGCTCGCAGGTGATTTCGTCCTCGCGTGGTGGGCAGGGCTCGCGATAGCGCTTTCGATGGAAGCGCGCGTGCAGGTTGGCGGACGGCTCCCGTCGTCGATTCTTAAGGCAGTTCATATCATGCTCGCCGCCGGATTTTTTATCGCCCTCTCGGCGCTTGCGCTCGGAATTCGTCCGGTGCTTCTTCGGGAAGCCTCGCTCTTCCTGCTTCTTGCGACGTTCGCGGCCGCGCTGCCGCTTTGGTACGCGGGCGCACGAAGAGCGCTCGGGCAAACCGCAGAGGAAATTACGGCAGAGTGAACGTTGCGCCGAGCGCGACGAAAACAGAGAAGACCAGAATGACGATGAGTGAGCAGAAAAACATTCGTCGCGCCCATGGTGCGGCGTCCATTTGCAGACTCGCGATGCCAACCACAAACCACGCGAGTCCGACTATTGCCATTGCTGCCGCGTAAATTGCTCCTTCCGCGCCGACGAGCCAAAGAAGCGGCGCGGTGAGCGCGAACAAAATTATATATAAAAGAATCGAGAGCCGCGCGAAGCGCATGCCGCGTGCGGCTGGCATGGTCGGCACGCCGGCGGCGGCGTACTCGGGGGCGCGATACATGGCGATCGCATAAAAGTGCGGCATCTGCCAAAAGACGAGCGAGGCAAAAAGTATGAATGCCGCGGGTCCGACGCCAAAGCCCGCCGCGGCGCACCCGATGACGGGCGGCATGGCGCCCGAAATGGCGCCGACGAGCGTGTTGTATATCGTCCGCCGTTTGGCAAGTAAGCTGTAGAGCACCACGTACGCGAACCAGCCAAAGAGCGCGAGCTCGGCCGCGAGCGCGTTCGCGCCGAAATACAAAATAAGAAAACCGATGCTACCGCTTATGGCCGCAAACCCGAGCGCTTGCCCCGCGGAGAGTGTGCCACTTGCGGTCGGTCTCCCTTTGGTACGCGCCATGGCCGTATCGATATCGCGGTCGATATAATTATTGGTCGCGCACGCCGAGGCAATAACAAGCGCGAGGCCCGCTATAAGCGCCGCGCCGCGCGCCCAGTCGATGGCGCCGCGGGATATAAGCAAGAATCCGGCCGCGGCCGGAAGCAGGTTGCCGAGCACGATGCCGGGCTTTGCAAGTTCGAGATAATTTTTCATGCGGAGAGAATACATCGTATAATATCAGCATGGCCGAGCTTCCGCTGCCACTCTCCATTATTCTTGCTCTCGTGCTTCTCGCAATCTTTCTCGTGTTTACGGTGGTCATCAAATACGCCATGGACGACGAGTTCGGCAGGACGCGCGCGCTTATGACCGCGTTTTTCTTTTTTATCATCGCGACGCTCACGGTTTCGTTTTACGACTACGCCTCGGCGACGCTGCCGTATACCGCGCCTGCGGCAGTTATTGGGATACTGCTCGGCTATTTTGTAGGCGTGCGCGCCGCGCACATGAAGCTGAGTGCTCAGGGCATACAGCGCTATATGGAAGATTTCGCGCACATACACCGG
Organism: Minisyncoccia bacterium; assembly: GCA_050730975.1. GTDB lineage: Bacteria > Patescibacteriota > Minisyncoccia > Phycocordibacterales > SBAW01 > JAKALC01. The sequence goes on along the minus strand of JBOHOA010000091.1, from coordinate 2,711 downwards.
CGCGATGTGGTCGCGTTCAACTGGTGGAGCATCATCAATTTTTATTCGATCATGGGCGGTCTGGTGCTCGTCAATTTTGTCGGGCTCTCGACCGTGCTCATGCACGACGCCAAAAATTGGGCCATCGCGACGAGCTCCGTCGGCGCGTTTCTCATCGGCACCATCGTGCCATACCTTTTGCATTTGTGGATGATCCGCGCGCGACCTGCCGTGAATAGCAAATAATATTTTATGGATTTTCCCGAAACGGTGACCGTAACCGATCAGCCGGTCGATTTGCGTAACCTTACCGAAAAACAAAAAACGTACTATCAGCTTCTCGCACGCTGCACGATCCTATAAAAGAGAGGTTTCGGATCGTGCAGAAGAACGTATTGCTTCTTATCGTCGGCTTATGGTTTTTGAGAGACGATGATGTATGGAAATCGATCAGCGAATATATTTCTTACAATTTTTACCTGCAAGGTCCCGAAGCAGCGCTCAAGAATAATACTATCGGCCGGCACATGGCCGGCGGAAGAAGCGAGCAAGATGCACATCGGTTTTATGACTTCAGCGATTCACTGAACGCCCGAGAGATCGCCTCGCACAGTATCGCGCCGGACGAAACGATTTCGTATTTTGGAGAGATCGTGTAGCGCTTACAGCGCGCTGCTTTGGTTTACCATGTATTGGAGCATCTGGCTCTGGCTTGGCGCCATGCGGCCGCTCAGGTTTATCATGATCCAGAGCGTGCCGCCGATGGTGATAATGAGAAACACGAGCGCGAACGCCGTAGCAATAAGATTCCACCGCGCATTCGCGCCTGCCCCGAGGTGGAGGAAAAAGTAGAGTTGCACCCCGAGCTGCACGACCGCGAGCGTGACGATAATGATCCGCAATATCTCATGCGTCAAAAAAGTGTGGCCCGAGAGAATATGCGCCTCGATAACGCCGAACGCCGCGAGTGTGAGAAGAAGCGAGAGGCAAAAGCCAAGAATATAATTTTTGAGAGTCGCGTGCGCCATGGTTTACATGATTCCGAAAAGATACACGATAGTAAAAATGCCTATCCAGATAAGATCGAGGAAATGCCAGAAGTAGGAAACGAGCGTGAGGCGGCGGATGTTTTTTTCCGTTACGCCTTCGCGCGCGGTGTGCGCGAGGTTAAGCAGCATCCACAAGGCGCCGGCGGTAACGTGAAGGCCGTGGGTGCCGACGAGTACGAAATAGCTCGAGAGAAAGCCGCTTCTCGACGGCCCGTCGCCCTCCATGATGAGGGTCGCGAATTCGTGCGCCTCGAGGCCGAGGAACACGAGTCCGAGCACAAGCGCGAGCGAGAACCACGCAATAGTTGTGCCTTTTTTTCGGCGATACGCACTCAGGAGTCCGAGTCCGGCAAAGAAACTCGAAAAAAGGAGACACATCGTTTCGGCAAAAACATACGGCAAGCCGTAAATCTCGGTGCCCGGACCGCCGAACGTGTTGCCGTGGAGCACCGCGTACGTCGCAAACAGCGCCGCGAACAGCAGGCAATCGCTCATGAGATAGACCCAGAAGCCGAAAATAGGCGACTCGTTATGCGATAGTGGTAAGGTTTCCGCGTTCATACGGTTTGGTGTCTAAGCGATGCCTCGATGCGCGCTACCTCCGCGGCCGGCAGGATTGTTTCGGTTTCTTCGGTGAATGATCGAACGACAAAGAGTGCGGGGAGCACAAGAAGGGCGAGAACGACAAGCCACCAAATATGCCAGACGAGGGCGAAGCCTGCGACGAAAATTGCGGCCGCCATAAACATACCGAGCGGCGTTTTTTTGGGCATTTCAATATCTTCATATTCGCTCGCCGTTTGTGTGCCCGACTTTTTCATCTCCCACCAGGCGTCGCGGCCGGTAACTTGCGGGATGCGCGCAAAGGTATAAAAAGGAATCGGCGACGGCGTCGACCATTCGAGGGTGCGACCGTTCCACGGATCTCCGTTCGTATCGCGCAATTCGTGGCGCTTTCGAACGCTCACAAAAATCTGCATTGCCTGGCAGAAAACGCCGAGCGCGATGACAGCGGCGCCTACGCCCGCAACGATAAAGAGCGGCTGCCAGCCGAGGCCGGCCGGATAATGGTCGAGCCGGCGCGTCGCGCCCATGAGGCCGAGGACGTAGAGTGGCAAGAACGCGAGCAAGAACCCGGCGACCCAGCAGTAGAACGCACGCACGCCCCATTTCTCCTCGAGTCGGAAGCCGAAGAATTTGGGAAACCAATACGTTATGGCGGCAAACGCGCCGAAGAGAACGCCTGAGACGATCATGGTGTGGAAGTGGGCGACGAGAAACAGCGAATTGTGCAATTGGAAGTCGGCCGGCGGTATGGCCATGAGGACGCCGGTCATGCCGCCCACGGTAAAGAGCGTTACAAAACCGATGAACCACAGCATCGGTGTCGTAAAGAGAATCCGTCCGCGGAACATGGTAAAGAGCCAGTTGAAAATTTTTACACCGGTCGGAATGGCGATGATCATCGTCATGATGCCGAAGAAGCCGTTGACATCGGCCCCGGCGCCCATGGTAAAGAAATGATGCACCCACACCACGAACGACAGCACCGTAATCGCCATGGTCGCGGCGACCATGGAGGTGTAGCCGAACAATTTTTTTTGCGAGAACACCGGCACGACTTCGGAAAACACGCCGAAGCCCGGGAGCGCCAATATGTAAACTTCCGGATGCCCCCACGTC
>JBOHOA010000090.1:0-5262 GCA_050730975.1 Minisyncoccia bacterium | reverse complement strand
CACATGCTCGTAGTTAATTACCGAAATATCTTTGCAGACTAACACAAAAAGACCATTTCAGACTGCTGAAATGGCCATTAGCTCAAAAATTGAGATCGAAAAAAGAGAATTGTGCGTTTTGAATGTGCCGATCGATGAAGCGCGCGCAAAGTTTCCGCATCTCATCGCACCGTTTGGCGGCAAAGACGGCGTCGTTTATGTATTTATAAAAAAATTTCCCGAAGGCCTGCGAATGGTGCTCGGCAAGGAAGATATCATTGATCATGGTCTCAAAAACGGCGGCCGAGATTTTTTACCGGAACTGAAGCAAAAGGGGATAGAAAAATTATTTCCATTTCTCAAAGGCGCGGAGACCGAACGCGTGTTTTGGGGTTTCGACGCCGCACACAAATTTCCGCAGTTCGATTCCGACGGCCACAATTTACTCGCCGTCACCTGCGGCAGCGCCGTGCGCTCTTGCGTCGCGATAGGGGAGATGACCGCAGAGCGGATGGTAAATACACGCTAACCTGCCACACTCGCTAAGACTCTCTAAAATTCCTGAAGCGGCTAGTACCTGGAATGTCGAAAAATCCGTTCGACGCGGTCTAGTTCCATTAAGGGACAAGGATGTTTTTCGAGTTCGCACCTTCTTGACAATATCTAACCGACCTGCATGGGTCGGCTCCATGCAGTAAATATCGCCGCGTTGATGTCTACTATCTTCAGGCAATTTTTGCCCATCCGCTGGCAACCGCTTCAGGAATTTTAAAGAACCTTTTACTTACCAATCCAATTCCCCGGTCTTGTATTCGGTAACGCGGGTTTCGAAGAAATTTTTTTCCTTCGGCAAATCGATGATTTCCGACATCCAGGGAAACGGGTTGTCTTTGTGGTAGTAACGCTCGAGTCCGATGCGCTCAAGCCGCCGGTCGGCGATATGCTCGACGTATTGCTTTACCGAGGCCGGCGTGAGGCCCAAGATACCGCGTGGAAGCGCGTCGTCGGCATACTTTTTTTCGAGCTCGACGCCGCGAATAATATTATTGGCGCACTCTTTTTTGAATTGCGGCGTCCAAATCTCTGAATTTTCCTGCACGATGGTGTTGACGAGGTCCGCGCCGAAGGCGAGGTGCACCGATTCGTCGCGCAAAATAAACTGAAATTGCTCTCCCACGCCAACCATGCGGTTCTTGCGTAGCATGGAGAGCATCATGGCAAATCCGGCATAAAAGAATATGCCTTCCATGATGACGTAATAGCCGACGAGATCGTGCACGAACCGCTGAATGTTTTCGGAGCCGTCGGTCGTGAAGTTCGGGTCGAACACGTTCTTGGTCATTTCGACCACAAACTCGTCTTTCTCTTTTATAGACGGAATGGTGAGATACATATTGTATATCTCGTCCGGATTGAGGCCGAGCGTGTCGCAGCAATAAATGAACGTGTCGGTATGCACGGCCTCTTCGTACGATTGCCGGAGAATATACTGCCGCGCTTCAGGATTCGTCACGTGGCGGTAAATCGCGAGCACGAGATTGTTGGCGGTTAGTGATTCGGCGGTCGAAAAGAAACCGAGGTTCCAGAGAATCATGCGCCGCTCGTCTTCCGAGAGCGCGCCGGGGCGTTTCCAGAGCTCCACGTCTTGCTGCATCGAGACTTCGTCCGGCGTCCAGTTGTTGGCCACGCCTTTTTTGTAATGTGCGCGCGCCCACGGATACTTCATGGGCAGGATTTTATTCGGATCGGTCGCAGAGCCGTTGATAATGCCGGCGCGCGGCTTGCCGGTTGTCGGCGCTTTCGGAAGCGTGCCGTCGATGAGAGGGTCAGGCATTGGATTCAGTGTACAGGATTAATTTTCAGTTGGTAGTAGACAGCGAAGAATTTTTGCCTTCTAACGCAGATGCGCGCGCTTCTAATTTCACTAACGTAACCGCGTCTTTGTCGAAAGCATTGGAAAGAATATGAAGTTCATCGAGTATTTCGGTAAAGCGGCTGTCGTGTGCACGCAGCACTCCTTTAACGGTTTGCAGATCTATATGCGCATCTTGCGCCGCCTGCTGTAAGCCTTTCAAGCGTGTTTCGTTGCTGACATTTATTGTTTTGAATGTTGCAAATTCTTTAAAGACCAAATTAAACCTCTCGTTTATAGAGTCCGAAAGGTCGCGCAAAACGATATTGACGTTTGAAGCATCACTTTCCATATAGTTACGCCTCGCAACTCTCGCATACTTCGCCGATGACTTCGGGAGTGTTTTTCTGATGCAATTCGGCAAACGTTGCTTTGCGCTCGCGCAAGGGCGTCGGTTCGATGGAGGCGATGGCAACCGCCGGCTCTATTTCCGCCTCGGCAGCTGCTTCTATTCCGTTTTGGTAGGGAGCGGAAGCGGCAAGCACGACGGTCTCTTCTTCGATAACCACTCCGACAGATATGGCCGCCGGCTGCGGGGTGGCATCGGTCATCGAGGTACCGCCGAATTTGGCGAGGTTCACCGTGGCCTTCTCGATGCGGGATGCGCCGAGTGTGCGCAAATAATACGTGGTCTTGAGGCCGAGCGACCAAGCGTATTGATACACCTCCGAGAGGGCGCGGCCTGACGTTTCTCCGAAAAATATATTGAGTGACTGGCTCTGATCTATCCATCGGCCTCGCCACGCCGCAGCCTTGATGAGCCATTGGGGCGCTATTTCGAACGTCTCTTTGTATTTGGCGCGAATGGTAAGCGGAATTTCTTCGATATGCTGGATGGAACCGTCGTGGTACTTGATGCGCTCGAGCATCTCTTCGCTCCAGAGGCCGAGCTTTTTGAGGTCTTCGACCAAGTATTCGTTGACGACGACAAAATCGCCGGCCATGTTGCTTTTGACGTAGAGGTTTTTGTAAATGGGCTCGATGGTGGGGTAACAGCCGGCGATATTGGCCGTACTTGCGGTCGGCGCGTTGGCCATGGTGTTGGAATTACGCATGCCCCATTGTCTGATCGCCTCGCGCACGAGACGCCAGTCGAGCGTTTCGTGGCGCGGCACGTCTATCTTGACACCACGCTCCTGCTCGAGCAAATTGAGCGTGTCTTGCGGGAGGATTCCGCGATCCCACTTACTGCCCTTGTACGTTTCGTACGCGCCGCGTTCTTTGGCCAAAAGCGCCGAGGAGAGAATGGCGTGATAGGCGATTGCCTCCATGCTTTCGTCGGAAAAGCGCACCGCGGCTTCGGAATCGAAATTGATGTCGAGCTTGTAGAGCGCGTCCTGGAGGCCGCGCAGGCCAAGGCCCACGGGACGATGGCGGATATTCGAGCGCCGCGCGTCTTCGGTGGGGTAGTAATTGATGTCGATGACGTTGTCGAGCATGCGCATGGCGACCGGAATCACGCGCGCCACCGTGTCGCGGCTGAATTTGCCGCCTTCAACGAACCGCGCCATGTTGATGGAGCCGAGATTGCACACTGCGGTTTCGTTCGCCGAGGTGTTGAGCGTTATTTCGGTGCAGAGATTCGACGAATGCACAACGCCGACATGGTCTTGCGGCGAACGGATATTTGCCGGATCCTTCCACGTAATCCATGGATGGCCGGTCTCAAAGAGCATGGTGAGGGTTTTACGCCACAAATCCGCGGCGCGGATTTTTTTGTGCATCGGGATCGCGCCTTCTGCGGCCATCCGCTCGTATTCGACATATTTTGCATCGAATTTTTTGCCGTACAAATCATGGAGATCCGGCACATCCGACGGCGAGAATAGGGTCCAGTCGCCGTCTTCCTGGAGTCGCTTCATAAAGAGGTCCGGCACCCACACCGCGATATTGAGGTCGTGCGTGCGACGGCGCTCGTCGCCGGTGTTCTTGCGCAATTCAATAAAATCCTCGATGTCGGCATGCCAGTACTCGAGATACACGACGGCCGCGCCGCGCCGACGGCCCGAGCGGTTGATGGAAATTGTGACGTCGTTCGCAACCTTCAGAAACGGAATGACGCCCTGGCTTTGCACGCCAGTCGTTTTGACGAGCGAACCCGTGGCGCGCACCGGCGTCCAGTCAGTCGCACAGCCGCCGGCGTATTTAAGAAGCTGCGCGTTGTCGGTGTAGTTTTTGAAAATCGCATGCAAATCGTCCGGCACGGTGTTGAGAAAGCACGAGGCGAGCTGCGGCCGCGCGAGCCCCGCGTGGTAGAGCGTTGGCGAGGAGGGCATGTAATACATCGCCGACATGATTTCGTAAAATTCCAAAGCGTGGCGCTCGCGCTCTTCGGGCGTTTTTTCCGCGAGTGCGACGCCCATGGCGACGCGCATCCAGAACATCTGCGGCGTTTCGATTATTTCCTGCGTGCCGTGCACTTTGGTGAGGTAATTCGACAGAAGCGTCTGGAGCGCGAGGTATTTGAAATCAAGATCGCGCTCTATCTGCAGGTGCTCGGCAAGGCGCGGCAGATTAAAGGAGAGCATCTCGCCCTCAAACTGGCCTATGCTGACGCCGCGCTTCATCGAGGCAATGAAAGCGTCTCGATATTGTGCCTCAAGCCGCCCGTAATCGACCGGCCCCAAAACTTGCCGGTAAATCGACTGCAAAAGAAGCTGCGCGGCCACGGTCGAGTACGCCGGGTCGCGCTCGATAAATGAGCGAACAACCATGACGAGCACCTCGTGGATGTCCGTCGTCGGTATGCGGTCGTACATTTCCTGCCGCACGCGGGCCACAATGGAAGGCGAGTCGATTTTTCGCTCAAGGCCGCGCGCAGCGCGCATGAGGGTGCGGGTGAGCTTTACTTCGGAGAAGGGCTCGGTCGAGCCATTGCGCTTGACGACGGTTAGGGCATTTTCCGTTATTTTTTCAGCTATTTTCTGCTTTTCTTCTTCGCGGATCTTCTCGTGCTCATAGCGGTAAATGATGTAGGATTTTGCGACGCCGAAATAGCCTCGCGACATCAGGGCGTTTTCGACGAGGTCCTGAATTTGCTCCACGCCTGGAAAAAGCGCCGTCGAACCGTATTCGGCGTCGATGGCTCCGACGACCGCATCAGTTATTTCAACCGCCTCGACTTCGTGCGCATCGCTGAGCACCGCCGCGAACGCCTTTTCTACCGCAAGGGTAATTTTTTGCGGATCAAAATCGGCGAGCGTGCCGTTGCGCTTTTTGATTTTTTGCGTGATAGCCATATGTTTTGTTTACCTACCCAATAATCCGCCCCCGTCGACAAAGAATGAGTGAAGCGCGTCCGCACTCCACTCCCAAACACGTTGCGAAAGAACCAACAGGAGCTTCAGTATACCCCGCCATCGGCACAACGC
>JBOHOA010000089.1:0-2787 GCA_050730975.1 Minisyncoccia bacterium | reverse complement strand
ACCCTTACCTGGTCCTCAACCAACGCTACCGCCTGCACAGGCACTGGGTTTGACACAGGCGGGCAAACGAGCGGACATGTTCAGGCCGGACCGCTTACAACAGCAACAACCTACCAGATTACTTGCTCAAATGGCGGCCAATCAGCTGAAGCCCAGACGAGCGTTGATATAGAGTGTGCTGGACAATCATGTGTTCCTTCATATCTGACGCTTTCCACGAGTCCTTCGTTTATAGCCCCGGGAGAATCGGTGAAACTCAGTTGGAATGCAACGAATGTGGAACCCCAATCGTGCAAAGTAACCGATAATATCGATCCAGACGAATCTTGGACAGGAGATTCCGGAAACAACAAACAGACCGAGCCACTTACGCAGCAAACCGTCTTTACGCTTACATGTCTCGACAAGAGGCCTAATCCTGTTTCTACTAGCGAGACCGTTAATATCAGACCCCAAATTAAGCAAATTTAACGAGCGCCAACCCTAAAACATCAGCAAGTCAAAATGCGTTCATGCCACACAATTCTTTGACTTTCTTCGCTCTTTCTGCTACGCTGCGCCCATGATAACCATTCGATTGCAACGGCGCGGACGTGCCAACGATCCAAGTTTCCGCGTTATCGTTACGGATTCCAAAAAAGCGCCGCAGAGCGGCAAGTATTTGGAAATGGTGGGTTCCTACGACCCGCGCACCGACCGCGTGGAGCTCAAATCCGACCGCATTCAGGAATGGATTGAGCACGGCGCCAAGCTCTCGGGCACCGTGCACAATTTGCTCGTTTCTCAGAAGATACTCAGCGCAAAAAAGATAAATGTTTTGCCTAAAAAGACGCCACCGGCTATAGAAAAGGCCGAGGCGCCGGCTCAAGTCGCGTCTGCGCCTGCAAGCGAAGCAGCTGAGGCTGCGTCGGTCGTGAGTGATGCCGCGCACAAGGAAGCTGCGGCCAAAGAGAGCGTTGCCGCCGACGAATAGTTCATCTCAACTAATCCACACAGAACCGCCACGTGCGCGGCGCGCATGGTATACTGCGGAGACGCTTACCACTAACAAACACACCGTATGGCAGAGAGAGATCAAGAATTTTTGGAATTTGTTGTAAAGGGATTGGTCGATCATCCGGAAGAAGTAAAAATTAATCGCAGCGTTGATGAAATGGGCGTCTTGCTGACGCTCGACCTCGGCGCCGAGGACATGGGCAAGGTCATCGGACGCAGCGGCAACACCGCAAAGGCCATCCGCACGCTTTTGCGCGTCGTCGGCATGAAGAACAACGCGCGTGTCAATCTCAAGATAAACGAGCCCGCTGGCGGCAGCCGAGATCAAAGCCACGGCGCAGGACATCAAGGCGGCATTCGTCATGAGGATGACGACGCGGATGCGCCACAGAACTATCGCAGTGATCCGCAACCCTCTCCCGCCATGAAGTCGCTCGACGAAGCGATGGATGGGCTAGGAGAGCTCTAGCATTGAATAAAAATACAAACAAAAAATCGCGCTATACTGAAGGCGCGATTTTGTATGCAGGCAAAAGAAGGAATCGGAACGGAGTTTACCGGCGTGTCGGCGATTTTCTTTTGTCATGACGGCGCGGGCAATTTTTTGATTTCCCGGCGCAGTCCTGGCGCGCGCGACGAGCACGGCACCTGGGATCCCGGCGGCGGAGGAATAAAGTTCGGCGAGCGGGTGGAAGATGCGCTTTGCCGCGAGGTGCGCGAAGAATATTGCACGGACGCTTTGGATGTCGAATTTCTCGGATTCCGAGACGTGCTTCGCGAACATAACGGCCGGCCCACACATTGGATTGCGCTTGATTTCAAAGTATTGATCGACCCACAACCGGTCGCGATAGGCGAGCCGCACAGGTGCGATGGATTGCGCTGGGTTACGCTTAAAGAACTTGAAAATTTTTCCGAGCCGTTCCACTCGCAATTTCCGGCGTTTTTGGAAAAGTATCGCGAGCGTTTGTAAACCGTACATACATCGATTCAGTGCGGCCGCCACAAAAAGTGTAGTTGGTTTTTGATACCAAATGTGCTAATCCATACGCATGCAATTTCATGTCATCACGCTTTTTCCAGAAGTTATAGACCAATATTGTTCAACGTCTATAATCGGCCGCGCACAGAAAAATAAACTCCTGAAGGTAAGGGCGCATCATCTGCGCCAGTTTGCCGGCAACAAGTGGGGCAAGGTGGACGAGCGGCCGTTTGGCGGCGGGCCCGGGATGGTGCTGCGCGCCGAGCCGGTCGTCAAAGCAGTAGAAAAAGTTTTGAAACCGATCGAGCGAAAGCTTCAAGCTCCTAGTTTAAAGCTTAAAGCTAAAATAATCATCACGAGCGCAGGCGGGAGGCCGCTCACGAACAGCTATGCTAAAAATCTGGCGAAAAAATATTCCGACGTTATCATTGTCTGCGGACGATATGAAGGAATAGACGCGCGCGCAAAAAAATTTCTCAAGGCGGAAGAGGTTTCGGTAGGGAATTACATCCTCACCGGCGGAGAAATTCCGGCGCTCGCCATCGTCGATGCGACCGTGCGCCATATTCCGGGTGTCCTTGGTAAAATAGAATCGCTCGAAGAAAGCCGCGTCGCGAGCCATGACGTTTACACGCGACCGGAAATCGTTGAGTTTCATAAAAAAAAATATCGCGTACCAAAAATTTTGCTCTCCGGCCATCACGCAAAAATAGACGAACTTCGCAGCAAAAAGCGCAGCAATCCCCACTAAAAAAGATCTGATTTCGGAATTGAGCTCGTTGAATTAGCGTTACTGTATTACGTAATGC
>JBOHOA010000088.1:0-5523 GCA_050730975.1 Minisyncoccia bacterium | reverse complement strand
CAATAAGCGTACGGCGCTAATCTGCACGGCGCGATTTCTTGTGATAAATGGATACGAATTTGCAGCTTCAAATACCGAAGCTGAAGCAGCAATTCTTTCAGTCGCGCTCAAAGAAATTGACATAGTTGAAATTGCCGATTGGTTGAAAGAAAATTCTAAAAAAGTATGCGATTAGGGAATCTCGAATTTTTGTCGGCGCTCGGGCACCACGAGCTCATGGCGCCGGTGGTTGGGGCGGCGCTCGCGCGTTTGCACGGTGCGGGCGAGGTTGGCGCGGCGCTTATTGATGCGTCATTCTCGGACACCGCCGCGTTTTGCGAGCATTATCAAATCGATCCCGAGTCTGCGGCCAATTGTATTATCCTGGAAGCGAGCCGTGGCGAGGAGGTTTGGCTTGCAGCCTGTGTCGTTCTCGCGACGACGCGCGCCGATATAAACGGCCTCGCGCGCCAGACGCTCGACGCGCGGCGCGTCTCTTTTGCCCCGATGGAAAAAGCTACCGCCGAGAGCCACATGGAATTCGGCGCGATTACGCCGATAGGCCTGCCTAATTCGCCGGCTGGAGAATGGCCGATTTTGGTCGACCAAGCCGTGGCCGAGAGCGAATACGTGGTCATCGGCAGCGGTATCCGTAAATCAAAGCTTCTCGTGCCGGGCGGCTTTTTTGCCGGACTCCCGAACGCACACGTGTTCGAAGGTTTGGGCAAGAGAAAAAGCATATAATTTTTCTCACGAGCTTTCCGGGAAAAAGATCAAGCCGCGCTCCAAATCCATTCCACATCATTTCCATCAGCACCCTATTGCGCCCAAAGCTTGAGGTATACTGTACCGCATGATGTACCATTCATTTTTTACGGGCTACGGTTTGCCGGTTTGGTTTCCGATCGGAGGGTTCGGATTACTCGTCTTGTTGGTGTGGAGTTTGTTTTGGAAAGGGCTCGCGCTCTGGCACAGCGGCCGGCGCGGCCAGCCGCGGTGGTTTGTCATTATGCTTATCCTCAACACCGTCGGTATCCTTGAAATAATCTACCTTTTCGGAGTTGCGCAAATAAAGTGGAAGCATCTTTTTACCATGGGCCCGCATGGCAAGCATCACGACTAGCTGCCCGTTTTGCGATCCGAAAGAGCGCGTGTTCAAAGAAAACGAGCATGCCTATTGCCTGCTCTCGAATCCGCGTCTTATGCCGGGGCATCTTCTTGTGATTCCGAAGCGGCATGTTGAGAAGCCATGGGAGCTTAGCGACGAAGAAGTACGGGATATTTTTTCGCTTATAAAATTTTTGCAGCAGAAAATCGTGCCCGCGCTTGCTACGGGCGTCGACGTGCGCCAGCACTATCGGCCGTTTTTGCCGGAGAGCCGCACCAAGGTAAACCACGTGCACTATCACGTGCTGCCGCGTACTTTTCAGGACGAATTATGGCTAAAAGTAGAATCTCACGACCAAGAGCTTTTTCGCGATCTTTCGAAGGAAGAACAAAAAAGGATCACGAAGCTTATCGATTGATTTTTTCGACGACCACGGCCGTGCCGTAGGAGAGCACTTCGGTGACGCCGGCGCCGAGTTCGGTGGCGTCGTAGCGCACGCCGATAACGGCGTTTGCGCCCATCTTTGCCGCGTGCGTGAGCATGAGGTCGTAGGAATGTTCGCGGGTCTGTTCGCAGAGCTTACTCCAGAGCGTGATGTTGCCGCCAACTATCGTTTGCAAACTGGCGCCGATAGAGCCGAAAATAGAGCGTGAGCGCACAATGATGCCGCGGGCCAGTCCGAAGTTTTCTGCGATGCGATACCCCGGCAGCTCAAAGGCGGTCGTAGCCATCGCATGCGGGATGCTCGGTTGTTCCATACGCACCACTATAGCACGGCGCAGGGTATACTATATGACAATGCATAAAGGGGCTGAAGAATTTTCGTTTCTTTCGCCGGAAAAAATAGTGGCCGCGGCGGGCGTGCACGAGGGGATGCGTGTCGCGGATTTTCATGCGGGAGCCGGATTCGTCGCGCGCGCTGCGGCGCGCGCGGTCGGCCAAAGCGGCGTCGTGTGGGCCGTCGATGCCAATCGCGATCTTTTGGCGCGGCTCAAGAGTACCGCGGAGCTCGAGGGGCTCCCCAGCATCGAAATCGTCCGCGGCAATATCGAGCGCTACTCCGGCACGTTTTTGCCCGACGAGAGCATGGATATCGTGTTTCTTGTCAACGCTTTGTTTACCTGCGAGAATAAAGACGGTGCGGTCGGGGAGGCGTGGCGAGTGCTCAAGAAAAACGGCCGGCTCGCGGTCGTCGACTGGCAAGGTTCCTTCGACGGCTTGGGTCCGCACCCGACGCATGTCGTTTCCGAGCCCGAGGCGAAAAAGCTTCTGGTGCGCGGCGGATTTTTGCCGGCCGAACCGCTGCCGGCCGGCGCGTTCCATTGGGGATTATTGCGGCGCAAAAAGCCGTGAAGATATCTGGAATGATGCGATGCGGATTGCTACTATTGGTATAGTCCAAAATGGGACACTCAAAGCTACTTTAGGATGAAAAATCTTTCACTTTTCCAGCTCGTGGTGTTTGGCATCTGCGGCGTGCTTATTATCGGCGGCGTTTTGGTGTTCGCGGCGCTCAGCCGCGGCGGCGCATCGTCGGTGGGTATGGTCGTTATTTGGGGCACGTTGCCGCAGGCCTCGATGGATACGCTTCTGCAAAATTTGCGCGAAAAAAATTCGTCGTTCGAAAATGTTTCGTATAAGCAAATGGACGCCTCGTCGTACGATTCCGACCTCATCAACGCCATTGCAAGTGGGGAGGCGCCGGATTTGGCGCTGCTTTCTGCGGACGAAATCATGCCGTTCCAAAACAAACTTTATCTCATTCCGTACACGTCTATGAGCAAGAGCGAGTATCAATCCTCGTTTGTCGGCGAAGGCGATTTGTTCCTCAATCCGAACGGCATCCTGGCTTTGCCGTTTACGCTCGATCCGCTCGTCATGTATTGGAACAAAGATCTTTTCTCGGCCGCGGGGTTGGCTGAGCCGCCGCAGTATTGGGACGACGTGCTTACCGACACGCCAAAACTCACCACGCTTTCTTCGCGAGGCATTACGACGAGTGCCATTGCCATGGGCGAGTGGGACAACGTATCCGACGCCAAAGCGATTCTCTCGGCGCTCACGATGCAGGCCGGCGATCCCATTACTTCGGTCGATGCCGCGACCGGCAAAGTTTCGATTGCGTACGGTGAGTCGCCCTCGCAGTCTATAGAGTCACCTGCATCTTCGGCTTTGAGTTTCTATACCGATTTTGCCGATCCTTCCAAAATCTCCTACACCTGGAACCGCACGCTGCCGCTCTCACAAGAAGCGTTCGCCGCCGGCGATTTAGCCATCTACCTCGGACTTGCGAGCGAAGACGCAGCCATCGCCGCACGCAACCCGAATCTTAATTTTGGCGTCGCCGAATTGCCGCAGGCCAAGGGCGAAGCGACACCGGTAACGTTTGGGAACCTTACCGGCCTTACGATCCCGCGCGGCGCAAAGAATTATCAGGGCGCTGTCAAAATCGCGGAACTCCTCTCCGGCGACGCCGGCGCCTCCGGCATCGCGAGCGCCCTTCACTTGCCGCCCGTGCGGCGCGATCTTATCGCCGCATCGCCGACCGACCCCAATGCCACGGCGTTTGCCGAGTCTGCGCTTATTGCCCACGGCTGGCTTGATCCCGATCCGAGCGGCACGGACAGCATCTTTCAGAGCATGATAGAATCGGTCCTGAGCGGGCAGAATGAGCCGGCCGCCGCAGTTAGCCAGGCGGCGCTCGCTTTGCAGCGATTATTGCAGCAATAAACTCCAACTTCAGGAACCAAAATTCAAACGAATTTCAAACGACTAAACGTGCCGTCCAAATATTTGTTGATGTATCATAGTACTGTTGGCACGCTGTTTGAAGTTTGATTTTTGGAGGTTGGATTTTAATCGAGATATGTTTAAAAAAATTGTTTTCTTTATTGCCGTAGCTTTTGCGCCATTCATCGCGTTTGCGCAAACCCAGCAGATAACGAGCCCGACCGGCAACGCTACGGTCTGCAACATTCTCATCGGCATCTTCAACGCCATCATGATAATCGGTGCGCCGGTGGCGGTGGTGTTTGTCATCTGGGCAGGTGCCAGATACGTATTTGCGATGGGCAACCCCAATAAGATAAAAGAGGCGAATGCGAATCTCAAATGGACCCTTGTCGGCATCCTCATTTTTTTCGGCGCCATGGTCATCACGCAGGTAATCTTTACTACCGTGAATTCGTTTCTTTCGACCAATAACCAGAATCCGCTTGGCTGCACCATTACATCATGACGTTTCCGCAGTTTGTATCGCAATTCAGCACGCTTATAAACACGGCGATAACCGCGCTTGCGGCCGTGGCCGTGTTTATTTTCCTCTTCGGCCTCATGCGGTTTATGTTTACGCTCAGTGCCGATGCGCACGCACACAAAAAGGCGCAATCCTTCATGCTGTGGGGCCTGGTAGCGCTGTTCGTCATATTCGCGCTCGGCGGCATTCTCAATTTCTTCGCTAACGATTTTTTTGGCACCACCGTCTCGAGTGGCGGCACTAATGCGGACGTGAATACGCCGTGATGAAACCGCGTCGCTTCCCGGACACCGGCTGGGACACTCTATTGATAAAATGACCATCGGACAATACGTCGAAAATATTATATTTTTTATCGGCTGCCTCGCGGTTGCGGTGGTGCTCTTGCGCACCATGTGGTATCTGGTGCGCTATACGTTCTTGCGCGGCGACGACCAGGAGCGCGCGCATCAAAAAAAAGCCCTCCTGCGCACCACAATCACGTTCATGTTTCTTATGATCATATGGGCTATTGTGGCAAGCCTCGAGGCTCTTGTGTAAGGATATCCACACGTACGAGTGGCGGGTGTTTGTTTTTGGGCTACACTTACCCTGTGCTTCTTATTGTTATTGCTCAGTAGGGTTATACCCTTTATTACCTAAGTTACCACTATGCGGTTTTTTAGAAACACCCGAATCTTTGTTGCCGGACTTATCACGATTTTTGCCGTGACTCCGGCGGTCGCCCTTGCTCAGCTCAACGGCATTCAATCGCTTCTTGCTTCCGTCGATACCATCGTCAACGTCCTCATCCCGCTTGTCATGGCGCTCGCGCTCCTCGCGTTTTTCTGGGGATTGGTACAGGCATTATTTAGTGGCGGTGAAGAGGCAAAGAAGAAAGGCAGACCGCTTATGATTTGGGGAATTATTATTCTTTTCGTCATGGTCGCGGTCTGGGGCATCATCCAGTTCATCGCCGGCAACCTCGGCGTAACAACCGGCGGGAGCATACAGGCACCGACCGTACAGACCACCACCTAATCCGATCGAGTGTAGGCCGCGGCTATGAAAGCTGCGGCCGATGCTCTCTAGCATTGACGAGCGATCATGACCGGCCTTACCCCGCAATCGTTCGTCGCGTTGCTTGCCAGCTATATTCTCAATCCGCTGCTGTATCTGCTTTTTGCGGCGGCAGTGATAG
>JBOHOA010000087.1:0-3022 GCA_050730975.1 Minisyncoccia bacterium | reverse complement strand
CCATAGCCCCGCACATTAAGACGCACGTTTTGGAAGATCATCGTCCGGGAGTGGCTAAGCGCGTGCATGGTACTGGCTATCTCATTGGTAACCATTTCTTTCAATCCTTTCTGCGCTCGCGCCGCGAAAAACCGCGGCTCATGCTCAACACAATCAATGATAAATCGGTGCGCGATCTCGAAGCGCTTGGAATCGGATTCCTGAGCAATCACCCGCAAACGCACGAGAGCGTCATGACGAAAGGAGAATTTCGCAAGCTAGTAAAAGAGCTCAGTCTTCCTACCCTTCCATCGACTACCCAAAGCCGACAGAATTTCTTAAATACGTCATTTGAAGAGCTCGGCAATCTGCTCGGCGGCTCATTTGTCGTGCAACGCGCAGACAAGGAGGTCGGCGGCAATGAAGGGACCTTTTTCATTCATTCAGAAACTGATCTGCAAACCTGCCAAGAACGGCTCGCGGCAGACGATACCTTCGGGCAGGTTATTGCCACGCGCTTTATCGACGGCTATTCGACATCGATGCTCGGCTGCATCATGCTACAGGGAGTACTCACCGGCCCGCTACAGCTGCAGCTTATAGACGTGCCCGAATCGCTCAACGGCCTCACACCGAACGGAATCTTTTTTGGCAACGATCTCGGATTTCGGCCGTGGGATGCGTCAGTCGAAGCGGCTGCTCAAGAAGTAGTGGAAAAAATAGGAGCGCATATGGCCGGGCAAGGATACAAAGGAATATTCGGAATAGATTTTCTATATGACAAACAGACGGGCGAGATCTTTCCCAATGAATGCAATCCACGCGCCCCAGGGTCGGTAACGCTCTATTCGCTGGCGCTGCTCGAAGAGGGCGTACCGCCGCTCGAATTTTTTCATCTTATGTCGCACCTCGACATTTCCTCTTCGTTCGATTTCGATACAGTAAATCGCGCGTTGAAGATTCGCCGCCCCTGTGCACACATCGCATTCTCGCCCAAGGGCACGCCCACGATGGAACTGCCGCTCGTTGCCGGCGTATACGCCTTTGATGAAGATGCTCAGGAACCGCTGACGTACAAAGGACCAGGTATCTCACTGGCGGATATCAAAAACGAGAAAGAATTTATCATCATTGACACGGTACCTAAACTCGGCGATTCGATAGAACAAAACGTTCCGCGTTTTTTCAAATTTATTTTCCCGTACAGTATTGCAAAATCTTCTCACGAAATCGAAGCGCGTGCCGCGTATCTGGTACAACGCTTTGCCCAAACGCTTCGCGAAGCCGCCGAGCAAAAAACGACCCCTCACACGGAGGGATTGGAATAGTTCCGCCCAATGTATGTGCGGGTTGCCACCCGCGGTGTTTCTGCTCTTCGAGTGTACTATCACCTATCGCCACTACTGCATATTCTCTTCTGACTTCGCCAACGCATCCACGATTGGATCGAGGTTGCCGGCGAAGATGGTCGGCAAGTTGTGCCAACTCTCCTTGATGCGATGATCGGTAACGCGATCCTGCAGCACGTTATAGGTGCGGATTTTCTCCGATCGGTCGCCGGTGCCGATTTTGCCGTCGCGCAGTGCAGCGTTTTTCCTGGCCTCTTCTTCTTCGTGGAGCGCTTCGAGCTTGGCCGTAAGAATCGCCATCGCCCGCTCGCGGTTGGAGGCCTGACTGCGCTCAACCTGGCTGCGTGCGTCGAGTCCGGTCGGGCGATGAATGAGGCGCACTGCCGTCTCGACCTTGTTGACGTTCTGGCCGCCGGCGCCGCCGGAGCGGGAAAATTCGATGTCGATGTCTGCCGGATTGATTTCAATAGTTGCTTTTTTGCGAATGGGAAGCACGACGACGGTCGCGGTCGAGGTGTGAATGCGACCGCTTTTTTCGGTCGCGGGCACGCGCTGAATGCGATGGGTGCCGGTCTCAAAACGCAGGCGGCGATAACAATCCTTGCCGCGAATTTCAAACGTAGCGTCTTTGTAACCGCCAATATCCGTCTTGCTCTCATCGAGCACTTTGACGCTCCAACCCTTGGCTGCGGCATACGCGCGATATAGATTGACTAGGTCTTCGGCAAACAGTGCCGCTTCTTCCCCACCCACCCCCGCGCGCACTTCGAGCACGAGCTCGTTCGGAAATTCTTCCGAAGCTTTTTCTTCCGCGAGCAATTGCTCCATCTGACGCATGAGCGCGTTTTTTTGCCCTTCTGATTTCTTGAGATCTTCCGCAGCAAGATGCCCAAGTTCGCCGAGGGAAAGTTCGCGCAACTCTATTTCTTCGCGCTCGAGGCGCTCGAACTCGGCCGCGAGGTACGCGGTTTTTGGATTTTCCTTAAAACGGGCGAGGTCTACGGCCATGCAAAAAGAGGAGTCGCAACCCGGCGAAGAGCCGGTACGTGCGGCTCGGGCGGGCAGTTATTTGGACTTCTTGGCCTTGGACGCACGGGCGCGGAATTTCTCGACGCGGCCGGCGGCATCGAGCGTCTTTTCATTGCCGGTATAAAACGGGTGGCACGCGCTGCAGATTTCTACCGATATTTTTTCGCTGGTTGAGCCCACAACGAAAGAATTCCCGCACGCGCACGTGACGCGGGCCTCCGGAAAATATGTCGGATGGATATCGGATTTCATGTTAAGATTATACCCTATCAAAAAGAAAAAGCAAAGCCCGCGCTCGGCTTTGCTTTCAGGCTTATCTCCGTTTAACCAACCTTTCTCGCCGTGCCAAAATTGCGCGATCGATATCTTGGCGAGTAATGAGAACCCCATTCTTGATTAGCGCGCTGGTCGTTCCACCGCGCCGAGCGGCTATAAATTGAATAACCTCCTGGGCTATTTCTCCCTCACGGCGCCGATACGCTGCCGGATCAAAATCAGGATGCTTGCGCAAAAACGCACGCATCACCAATCGCCTCACTGAAACCATCTCGTCCTCCAAAATCCCCCCGCCACCTTTGAAGCAGGACAGTACGATTGATGCATTAGTCATCAGCTTGCTGTCATATGAAAAAGAAATATTCGCATGTGCGGTTTGAGGAACGATG
>JBOHOA010000086.1:0-3430 GCA_050730975.1 Minisyncoccia bacterium | reverse complement strand
GAATTTGCTTGCGCCGCACCGAGGCAAAAGCCAAGAAAGAATTGAAAAGATGGTTACTGAAATTCTGAGGAATACAGACTGATGAAATGGCCATTAGACCGAATTTGTTTATTTACGGCTTGTAGTTTTGAGCTTTCTGGTACACAATCCTCTCAACCTATGCAATCGAGTCCCAAATACCTATTTGTGGTGGGAGGAGTAATGAGCGGAATAGGCAAGGGAGTCTCGACCGCCTCGATAGGGCGGATTCTCAAATCAAAAGGCCTCTCGGTAACTGCGATCAAAATAGATCCGTACATAAATGTTGATGCCGGCACCATGAACCCGACCGAGCATGGGGAAGTCTTCGTGCTCGACGACGGTTTTGAAACCGACCAGGACATGGGCAACTACGAGCGTTTCCTTGACACAACGCTACCGGAAATAAATTATTTGACGACCGGCCGTGTGTATCTCGAGGTCATTAAGCGCGAGCGTAACCTCGAGTACAAGGGCAAAAACGTCGAGGTAGTGCCCGACATTCCGCTCGAAGTCATCAGACGTATCGAAGCGGCGCAAAAGGCCGCGGGC
Source organism: Minisyncoccia bacterium (assembly GCA_050730975.1). Taxonomy (GTDB): domain Bacteria; phylum Patescibacteriota; class Minisyncoccia; order Phycocordibacterales; family SBAW01; genus JAKALC01. Next base: position 2,860 of record JBOHOA010000086.1, on the reverse strand, counting down.
GCCGAGGTGGTGCTCATTGAAATCGGTGGCACCATCGGTGAGTATCAGAACATTATTTTTCTAGAAGCGGCGCGTATGATGAAAATGCGTGCTCCTCGCGACGTCGGTATCGTCATGGTTTCCTACGTGCCGATCCCGGGCAATATCGGCGAGATGAAAACCAAACCCACCCAGTACGCCGCGCGCTCGCTGAATTCAGTGGGCCTCCAGGCCGATGTCATTCTTGCGCGTGCGCTCATGCCGCTCGACGATAAGCGCAAAGAAAAAATTGCCGTCTTCTGCAATATTCCGGCCGAGCGCGTTATTTCGGCGCCCGATGTCAAAAGCATTTACGACGTGCCGATCAATTTTGAGCGCGACGGGCTCGGCAAAATTTTGTGCGAAATTTTGGATGTACCCGACGCACCGGCTGAACTCAGTGATTGGCAGCAGTTCGTCGAGAAGTCGCATAACGGTTCGCGCGACGTACATCTCGCGGTCGTCGGCAAATATTTTGACACCGGCGCGTTCGTGCTCGCCGATTCGTACATTTCGGTCCTTGAAGCCATAAAGCATGCCTCGTATAGCCTTGGCGTCCGGCCAAAAATTGCCTATCTCGATTCGGAAGATTTTGAATCCGGCAAACTGCCCGTCGAAGAGTTGGGCAAGTACGATGGCGTGGTCGTGCCCGGCGGGTTCGGGAGCCGCGGAGTGGAAGGCATCGTCACGGCAATTCGATACGCGCGTGAACACAAGATCCCGTATTTCGGCCTGTGCTATGGCATGCAGTGGCTCACCGTCGAGTACGCGCGGCATGTCGCCGGATTCGATAAGGCCAACACGGCCGAAGTCGACAAAAACGCGCCGCATATAGTCATCGACGTCATGCCGGACCAAAAGGACAAACTTTTCAAGAAAGATTATGGCGGCACGATGCGCCTTGGCGCGTATCCCTGCGCGCTCAAAGAAGGAACCATCGCCCACGATGCGTATTTTCCTTCTTTGAAGCTCCAAGCTTCAGGCTCCGCGCTAATCAAGGAGCGGCATCGTCATCGCTATGAAGTAAATCCGGAATGTATCGAAAAGCTCGAGCATGCCGGACTCGTGTTCTCCGGCAAATCACCCGACGGAAGGTTGTGCGAAATCGCTGAGCTCCCGCGAAGTGAACATCCGTTCTTTCTCGGCACGCAATTCCATCCGGAATTCCTTTCGCGGCCCTTGCGTCCGCACCCGCTCTTCCTCGAATTCATCAAGGCAGCCATGAAATAACTTTGTTCGGACTAGCCGACAGGCGATATCATTCGCGAGCCGGGCTGGTTGCGGTTTTCGGTATGGCTATCGCTCACGGGGGTGTTGGTGCTTCTCGTTCAACCTAATATCCACAGTCCTCGCTTGATGTTCTATATCTAGGGTTATACTTTAGGCGGGCGAGCTATCAGATAACGCATTTTATATGACCGCAAGCGGAAAATGGATTATTGCAATCATTGTGCTTATTGTTATAGTGGGCGGACTGTATTACTGGTACATTGCTCGGCCGGCTGGCGAGAGCAGCCCAATCAACACAAGTGAAAGTACAACAACTGAAAGCGGAACGACGAGCACAACTACTGGGGCACAAAACGAGTCGGCTACGCTGCCGAGCGGTGATTCAAACACTGCACTTCAGCAAAGTGCTACACAAATTGACACACAGATGAGCTCGTTCAATTCCGACGATGCCAGTATTAATTCCGGTCTGAACGATCAACCGGTAGAGCAGTCTTCGCTCTAATTAATTTTTCGATCAGTATGAAAAAAATATCGATTGCAATTATTCTCTCGCTCAGCGCAATGCCTTTCGCCGCATTTGCGCAGACCATCGCGGTGCCGGTAATCTCAACCAACGCTTCAGCCAGCATCAATGCCAAAGTGGGGAGCACGAGCGTTTCGGTGCATGCAAATGTAAAGGCGGCGGGCATACTGAGCCGCATCAACACGGCGAAAGCTCGCGCCGATCAGGAAATAACTCGTCGCATTGGCAATCTCACCAAAGTTGCGACGCGCATCAATGCAGCCGCGCATATTTCGGCGAGTGATAAAAGCGACCTGTCGAGCAGTATTGCCTCGCAAATATCGGCGCTGCAGGCGCTGCAGACGCAAGTTGCAAACGACACCTCGACCTCGAGCCTGCGCGTCAATATTCAGTCCATTACCAAATCGTACCGTATCTACATGCTCGTCATCCCGCAGGCGGGTATTAGTGCTGGAGCCGACAGGGTGAACTATGTCATATCAATGATGCAATCGCTTATAACTAAAATCCAGGCACGCCTCGCAGTGACGCCGAATGCCGCGGCCTCTTCGGCACTCGCCGATATGCAAACCAAAATCACCAGCGCGACAACTCTAAGTTCGGTTGCCGTTTCTGAGATCGTGGCACTAAAGCCTGATAATGGTAACAAGACGATCGAGCAATCGAACATCGCCGTGCTCAAAGACGCCCGTGGAAAAATTGAGGCTGCGCAACAGGATTTGCTTGCCGCGCGCAAGGACGTAACGACGATTCTTCACGAACTTAAGGCGGGTGGATCGGCGAGCGCTTCGGCATCCGCTTCGACCAGCACGCAGTAGGTCCCCATCCATAGCTCCCGCATGCGGCGCCCGAAAGGCGCCGCTTTACATTGCCGTAAAGCGGCATTTGCGTTATCGTTCAGTACATATTGCGGGATCGTCTAATGGTAGGACGACTGGTTCTGGCCCAGTTAATCTAGGTTCGAGTCCTAGTCCCGCAGAGAAGGTTGGAAGTATCGAGGAGACCTAAAATCCCCAGTATTTGAGCCATATTTTTTCGACGGCTCGGTTCTAGTCCAAGAGAGGTGAAAACCGTTCAGAGCAGAAA
>JBOHOA010000085.1:0-3557 GCA_050730975.1 Minisyncoccia bacterium | reverse complement strand
AGACTGCTGAAATGGCCATTAGCTCGAGGAATAACATTCCAACTTCTATGGATCTAACCTTAGAAGCCAAACCTCGAACGATTTTTGCTATTAAACTGTCAAGGTTCGCCCGGAGAAGCTTTCTTCCGTCGGCTTCGACGAGTGTCAAACTCAATTGACGCTGGCATTATATGCGTTTGCGACTTTTTGTCAAGCATTGTTGGCAAACTATACTCAACATACGCCTAAATCTTTTTATTTTAAGCCATATTTTAAAAATTATAATTCAATCAAAATTGGCAAACAAAATTTTTGTATGACACACACCTTGACTTTTTTAATTGACGCATGGTATACTCCATCCCGGTGGTGCATTCTGGTTCTCGGGCGCGCCAACCCGGGACTTTCCCGAAAAAAGTCCGAGTTCTTTTTGCTCTTGCGCCATGCGAACGCCGTGCGGAGCAAAAGTATGGAGGCCATTATGGCATTCCGACTTGATGGAAACGGTGGCGGCTGGTAAAACCGCTATCCGACACCCCCTGATTTAGCGATCAGCCGATGTCGGGTTACCTGTCTTTTTGAGAAGAGGGGCGGATCTCGCACAATTAAGCGAGTCCGCCCTTTCCTATTTGTCTTCTGCGCCTATCCCCCACAGCAAGGAAAAAAAGATTCTAAAGCTGTCTGCAATCTGTTTGCTTTCGATAATTGTCCCGAAGATATTGCCCTGAAGCGCCATGATTGCGACCTTGTCACGGAAAATAAAAAAATCAGACGTTATCGGCATTTGTTGATATGAGATAAAGCGCCGTGAAGCTAGCGGTGTAATATCTTCCTTGGCAAGCTGGCCGTCTTTCTTAGTATAAATTGAACGGATTCTTATACCTTTTTTAGACCGCTTCTGGGTATATTCACGTAATTCGTCATACGAATATATTCCCTCTAACGCGTCGAGAGAATAGATAATCAATACTTCTTCGTCTTTGTTTAAAATGAGTGTTTCTTCGCGCATCGCCGTAATCCCTTCTTTGCCGGTGAAAAACCGAACTACCGGCCGCTCGCCCGCGCTTTCAAAGTGTCGGACGAGGTCGGGGAGAAAGTTGCCGAGATCGCGTTCTTTTAGTGCAAGGTCGTCTTTTTGTTTTGCGATCAATCGCTGGAGCATCTCCGGCGACTCAGGCGCAAAATAGGTTTTCTTGCCTTCTTCGTAGGTACTCATGAGCCCTTTTTGCATGAGTGAATCGAGTTGCACGTACGTGGTGGAGCGCACTATTTTGGCATGTTTGGCCAATTGATCGGCGGTGGCGCGGCCGATTTCGAGCGCGGCGAGGTAGACGCGCGCTTCCTTTTCCGAGAGGCCAAAATCTTCCAGTTCTTTGAGCATGTAGCTAATTGTACTCCGCCGAATGTAAATAACTAGAACCTATCTCAATAAAAACGTTATGAACTATCGCTACTGCGGCCCCCAAAATCCTGCTTTGAACCATCGAACCGTCAGTCGTCGTGCCGCAGGCACGACTCCTTCCGCTTCTCGGATTTTTGCAGCGGATTTTGACGGCCTCGTTACGCGTTTTTTATTGAGATAAGTTCTAACCATAGTTGCGCGGAAAAACGCGTTATACTTATTGCATGATTGTCGAAGCGGGGCCGCTGTCGGAATTTTTGCTCGATTCGGGGCTGGTGAATCGCGACCAGATAGCCGAGGCAGGGAAGCGCATCGCGCCGGGCGCGGATCCGCTCTTGCGCGGCGACGGCACGCTCGGGCAGGCGCTCGTCTCCATGGGTGCGATAGGCGAGGATGATTTGCGCCGCATCGAGGCGGCGGTCTTAGGCATTCCGTTCGTCAACCTCGAGCACGAGCATATCGATCCGGACGTGCTCGCGATAATTCCGGAGCCCATTGCCCGTGCGCATAACGTTATTGCTTTCAAGAAAAATGAAGGCGCGATAGAGGTCGCGATGCTCGACACCGACGACCTGGCGGCCATCGATTTCATCCGCAAGAAAACCGGTCTCAAGATTTTGCCGCGCCTCACCGGCCGCGAATCCGTTCGCGCTGCGCTCGTGCAATATCAAAAATCGCTCAAACAGGAATTTGGCGACATCATCGCGCGCGAGGCCAAGGAACTCACCACAATGCCGAAGGGCGAAAACGACGAAGACGATCTCAAAAAAGTCGCCGAGCATCTGCCGGTGGTGCGCATCGTCGATGCACTTCTTCAGCACGCGATTGCGCAAGGCGCATCCGATATCCATATCGAGCCGCAGGAAAACGATCTCCTCGTGCGCTACCGCATCGACGGAATTCTGCACGACGCGATGACGTTCCCCAAGGCCGCGGCCGAAGGTATCGCCGCGCGCATCAAGGTGCTTTCCAATTTGCGTCTGGATGAGAAACGTCTTCCGCAAGACGGGCGCTTCAAGGTAGAGAACGAGGGCGAGCGCGTTTCCTTGCGCGTTTCCATTTTGCCGACGGCGTACGGCGAGAAGCTCGTCATGCGCTTGCTTCACGAAGGCCGCACGGGGCTCACGCTTGAAAAATTAGGACTCCACGGCGCAGCGCTTGAGCGGCTCCACGAGGCAATGAAGCAGACCGTCGGCATGGTTCTTGCGACCGGGCCCACCGGGTCGGGTAAGACGACGGCGCTCTACACCGCGCTCGATATTCTGAACACGCCGTCTGTGAATATTTCGACCATCGAGGATCCTATAGAGTATCAAATGCCGCGTATCAACCAGACGCAGGTGCATCCGGAAATCGGCCTCACGTTTGCCGCGGGTTTGCGCTCGCTCATGCGCCAGGATCCGGACATCATTATGGTGGGTGAAATCCGCGACAAGGAGACTACTAACCTCGCGGTCAACGCGGCGCTCACGGGCCACCTTGTGCTCTCGACTTTGCACACCAACTCGGCCGCCGGCGCGGTCGCGCGGCTCGTCGACATGGGCGCCGAGGCGTTCCTGCTTGAATCGACGCTGCGCGTTATTATGGGACAGCGGCTCGTGCGGAAACTCTGCGGCGTGCGTGAGCCGCACAAACCCTCGCAAGAGGAGCTCGAAGATTTGGCCAAGTTTGCCGACATGCCAAAAGTGCTCGACGCGCTCAAGGCCGAGAATATAATCGACAAAAAAGCCACCTGGCGTGACTTGCAGTTTTTCCGACCGAAACCGTCGAGCGAGTGCGAAGAAGGGTATTCGGGACGGGTTGGCATTTACGAAGTGCTGCCGGTTACCGCAAGCACCAAGGAGCTCATAAGTCGCAAGGCGTCGACCGACGAACTGGAGGCGACCGCGCGCAGGGAAGGCATGCTCACCATGGCGGAAGACGGCATATTTAAAGCAGTGCAGGGGCTTACTTCTATAGAAGAAGTACTGCGGGTTATTTCAGAATAAACCTAAAAAATCAACGTCGTCAACTACACTGAAGCAAGTGAATCTCTGAGCAGGAAAGATTTGGTCTAATGGCCATTTCATCAGTCTGTATTCCTCAGAATTTCAGTAACCATCTTTTCAATTCTTTCTTGGCTTTTGCCTCGGTGCGGCGCAAGCAAATTCTTCAAACGGCTCCAGAATCCGTCGAG
>JBOHOA010000084.1:0-4500 GCA_050730975.1 Minisyncoccia bacterium | reverse complement strand
AGGTTTATGAAACGCGGCGGATTGTCTTTTGCGATCTCGATCACACCATGACGAGTGGAAATCGTGGCACGCCGACGCGCGAAGAGCTCGCGGCTCGCGAACGGGCGGCGAGGTGGATGTTCGAGAATGCAGGTGTGGTATTTGTTACCGCTCGCACGCCAGAGCTGGTAATGTCGAGTCGTCTCTATAGAGCCACCCTTAAGCGGGGATATATTACCCGGCCCGAACCATTATGGATTACGGATGAGGGCGGTTTGCGTTCATATCAACCGATTGAGACCATACCGTTCTTCGACTGGTGCTACGATCCGCATGGTATAGGCTCTTTTGGGTCGGAGATTTTCGTGCGCCGGGGAGACTACAGCATACCGGACGCCGAATATACCGCTCGACTTATCGGGTGGCGCGAAAAGATGCTTCAGCAACTTCGGCACCCTGATCTCAAAGGGAGCATTGAGCGCGTGCTCGACGCCATCGAAAATTCGGAGTCGTATCCGGCGCGTCGGGTGCCGGTGGCTCCACTCGAGTACCGCATACAGCTCGTCTTTGAAGGAGAAAGCGCAGCACGCGAGAAAGAAAGGATCAAACGACAACTCCGCGCTTTGCACAAGTATCTCGATTTCCGCCTCGTCGACGAGAACACGCCGCCCGACCGGTATGTCATGTATATTGTCCCGCGGGAAACCACAAAAGAGCGGATGATCGCCCATATTTTGCGAAAAATGAGAGAGGAGATCCCTGTCGCTGATAATATTTCTCGCAAAATTGAAGTGATCGTTATCGGCGATCAAATACCTGACATGAGAGCCGGCATGGTTGGGGTTCGAGATGCTCGAGGCGCATTCGTGGTGCCCAGGGATTCGCGTATCGCTCCGCATCTTTCACCGAAAGGCACGAGAGCGGGTAAGCCGTTCGCGGGCGAGAATATGTCGCATTTCACAAATCAGCTCAAGGAGACAGAGCGGCCCGGGTACTACAATTTGCTCGGCACAGAACGCGTGGTCATCATCACAGATGAAGCGTACCCATCGACTACGTTGCCGCCCGAATCCGTTGCAGCGTACCTCGAAGATCAGCGCTTTATTCTTTGTTAGAAGGCGTGTGCCATCCCCTGTCGCGGGATGGCATCTTTTTACCAAAGTCCAGATACTTCATTCATCTCTCAGGCGTATTCGTTTATAAAGGGTTCATTAGCTGGCTCATTTCATATAAAAAGCTATGAACACCCTTATCTTGCGATGTAACGAGTGCGGGTATGAAGAGCGCGGTAGCGAGACGCGCACGCTCATGCTTAAAATAGGAATTTGGAATCATCTTAAAAAAGCGCACCCGATGCGCGCGGAGCGAATTATGTCCCGAAACGAAACTTTGCCGAACACGTTCTATACTGAAATGCAGGTCGCTTCAGTCGATGAGCAAGAAACCCGCGCCTATCGTACGGTTCGTGCTGCTGGTGTTTCGTCTGTCTAATCTTTATAGTTTCGATCTTTATAGTTTCGAAGCCAGCATGGTAGGAGAAACGCTGCAAAAATACCATAACATTACCATCATGGAAGCCATCCGTGCCTTTGTTTTTGACTTGCGCGCCCGAGCGATTCCTTTAATTGTTTTTTTCGTGCTGTATCTCGGCGCAGCGGAGCTCGGCGCGGTTTTGTATCAGGGTTTTGGCACGATGCCGGCCATAATCTGGCCGGCGGTCGGCATTGCTTTTGCCGGCGTCATATTGTACGGCTACGGTCTGTGGCCGGCGATAGCGCTCGGAACACTGGCATTTCATTTTTTGCAAGGCACGCCGTTTCCTCTTGCGCTCGGGTTTACGGCTGGGAGCACATTGCAGCCGGTTATTGGCGTGTATCTGTTCCGACTCGGCGGATTCGACCCCATGTTTGCGCGCATGCGCGATACGCTCCTCTTACTCGTGGCCGTCGTCGTGGTAGGCAGCATTGGGCCGCTCATAAACGCCTCATTTATTTTGCTCTCGGGAACCTCACTTAGTTTGAGTGCGCTTTTCTGGCCACGTTGGCTGGCCGACATGCTTTCTATTGCAGTATTGACGCCTCTTGTCATTCGGTGGTTTCGGCAGCCACACGAGCGGACGTTTCCCGAAGTCGTCGAAAGCTCGCTCGCAATCGCCGTCGTGTCCGTCGTTAATAGCCTTCTCTTTTGGACGCCCTATTCAGCGTACGATCACGTGCCGCTCGTGTATCTTATTTTGCTTCCCCTTATGTGGATAAGCATCCGGCTCGGGCCGCGAATAATGACGCTTGCTCTAGCGCTCACGGTAGGTATCGGACTCACGGGGACAGTAGAACGCGCCGTGTCGGCGTCTCTTTTGTCGGTTGGCATTATCGATGTCGAGCTTTTTTTCCTGGTGATAACGGCGATATTTCTTATTTTTGTTTCGAGCGAGGAGGAGCGCAAAGAGGCGGCGCAGGCCCTGGGCCGGCAGGTGGGGCAACTTGAAGTGCTGCTCGAACAGATCCGTTCCGAAGATCGCCGCAAAAATGAATTTATCGCCGTCCTTGCGCATGAATTGCGCAACCCGCTCGCGGCTATTCGCACGTCGGTCGAAGTGCTCGGCATCCAGGAGGAGACGAACGCGGTGGTGCGCTCGGTCGCCGCAGCGGTCGAAGAGCGCATTCATACCATGACGCGGCTCCTCGACGATCTGCTCGATATTTCGCGCATCTCGCAAAAAAAGCTCGCCCTGCAACTCGGGTACGTCGATGCAAGGGAGGCGCTCGCGAGCGCGGTGCGTTCAGTCGAGCCGCTCATTGCCATGCGCGGGCACGCGCTTTCGGTTTCGGCGACCGAAGTGTGTCCGGTGTTCGCGGATCCGATACGGCTTGAGCAAATTCTTACGAATCTGCTCACAAACGCCGCAAAGTACACGCCGGAGCACGGCACTATTACCGTTTCTTGCCGTCGCGAAGGGTCCTTTGTTGCGCTTTCGGTCGCCGATAGCGGAATCGGCCTTCCGCCGGAAATGACCGATCGTATTTTTGAGCCTTTCGTGCAAATACACCGCTCTCCGCAGGCCGATTCGGGCGTTGGTATCGGCTTATCGCTCACCAAGCAGCTCGTGGAAATGCACAGCGGCACCATATCTGTCTCGAGTGCGGGACTCAACAAAGGAAGCACGTTCGTTGTGCGCTTGCCGCTGAAACCTCAACCCGTTGAAATGGGGCGGGCGCTCAGTGCGGCAGCGCTCGGCGTGCTCGCGCGGCGGCGTTCGTACGCGCTTGCCGGGCGGACCGCAGACAAACCTGCACCAACGACGTACAACGAAAAGAAAAATGCCAGCGCGCCCTCCGGTGCCCAGCGTCCGCTGTCTATTTTGGTCGTCGATGATAATGAGCTCGCCGCGCAAGGCATAGCACAGCTGCTCGCCTTGCGCGGCCATCAGGTCGACCTGGCATACGATGGAAAAACGTCGCTGGTGTGTGCCCGCGAAAAACATCCAGATGCCGTTATCCTCGACATCGGCCTTCCCGACATCAGCGGGTACCGCGTTGCGGAAGAGTTGCGCCGCGACCACACGCTTCATCCGGCGCTCATCGCGCTTACCGGCTACGGCCATGAAGAAGACCGGCGTCGCGCTGCCGAATCAGGGTTTGATTATCATCTGACAAAGCCGATAGGCCTTTCGGATATTGAGGCGGTCTTGTCGAAACTGTAAAAAAGGTATGGCCGGATTTCGGAGCTACCCATACGAGCGCTCACGAAATCCGGCCATGTTTTTAAGACGATCAGCTGCAATGCCAACCCCGTCGGGTTGGCCGTGCGCACGGATTTGTGTTTGTGCAGCCGAACATCTTGGGAGACGCGCCGTGCAGGGAAAAGCGCGTTCCTACCAATAACATCATACGCTTCGGTATTGCTTTCGTCAAGTAGTATAAGGTATTGCGCCCGAGTGCAAAAAATCTTTGTAACTTATGAGTTTTTTACCTTCCGGAATGACGGTTTCAATGATCAAATGATCGTTTTGCCACGAGGCTTCGGCTACGATAACCCGGATTTTTTTGCCGTTCGCGTCGGCAAAAAAATGCGCGCGCGGTCGCTCATTAAACGCGCGAATTTTGAGAAATTGCTCGCGTTCATCGGCACTCGGCGAAAGACTGAGAAGTGCGTCTTCGGGCGAAAATTTTTTGGTGAACATGGCTTCGGATTCTTCTTGTTCCGTTGATTCCAATTGTCCACGCATCCACAGCGGCAGCACTTCGGCGAGCAAATTGCCGCCCTCGGTAAACAGGAGTTCGGTTAGCTCGGAAGCGGGCGGCGGCCAGTCGGATTCATCTATTTCTATGCGCGCCTGAGCCACCAGAGGCCCGGCGTCCATTTCGGCATTCACCTGCATGATCGAGACGCCGGTTTTTCGGTCGTCCGCGAGAATCGCCGAGATAACCGGACTCGGGCCACGAAATCGCGGCAAAAGCGAGGGATGCACGTTGAGGCAGCCCCTGCGCGGCATATCGAGCACTAGCTGAAGCAGCAATTTTG
>JBOHOA010000083.1:0-2804 GCA_050730975.1 Minisyncoccia bacterium | reverse complement strand
GTCGAGTCCTGCATGAGCATCAATACGTTGCGATCTTTAAATTTCGCATATTCGCGCTCCTCGCTTTCGGTCGGGATGCCGTCCACATGCTCGAGCCTGAGGTCGCCCGTGTCGACAATATCGCCGTACGGCGTCTCGATGATGACGCCCATCGAGTCGGGAATCGTGTGGTACACGGCAAAGAAGCGAATTTTCAGGTCGCCGACGCGCACGACGTCGTCTTTCTCAATTTCCTTGATATCGAGCGGACGCAGATGCGGAAATTCTTCCTGTCGCTTGCGGATCATCATCGCGGTGAGGCGGCGCGTATAAATAGGCGGGTAGCCGATCTTGTCGATAATATAGGGAATGCCGCCGATATGGTCGAGGTGGCCGTGCGTGATGAAGAGGCCGCGCACGCGCTCCATGTTGTCCTCGAGATATTTGGTGTTGGGAAGGATGTAATCGATACCGGGCGTCTCTTCTTCGCGGAACTGAAGCCCACAGTCGATGATGACGATATCGCGGCCGAATTCGACGGCGACCATGTTGCGGCCGATCTCCTCGACGCCGCCGAGCGGAATGATGCGCACATTGCCCGCCTCGAGCGGCGGGATTCGCGTTTCGTCACCGTTGCCGAGCGCGCGGTCATTGAGGAGTGTCTCGGCGCGCGATTCCTCTCCGAGCGCGTGGCGAACGCGCTCAGATCCTGCCTGCGTTGAGCGCGTATCGCGCGGTACGAACGGCGCGGGCCGGCGCGACATGCCGCGGCCGCGGAATCCGCCTCGTCCGGAAGGACGCAAGGTGCCGCGGTTTCCCGGGCGGCCGGCACGCGGCCGGCGGTCTTTACTGCGATCTCTGTTTTCCATATATGTATTATTATGAGCTGCTAATTTTTATTAAACGTCATCGGGCGAACACTCTCCATACGCTATTCGTGGCAAGGTACCAATCTTCCACCGTATCAAAGCGATCGCTTGGCGAATCCATCGACGAGACCGAAACGCCTTTGAGATTCTCCGGCACAATGTAGAGATAATCGGGAGCGTAGAGAAACACGGCTGGATTGTCTTTTTCTATCTCGTCTTGAAACTCTGCATAAAGCTTTGGCGTGTCCGACGCATCGGTGCCGTCGCGCAGTTTTTGCAAAATCGAGTCGACGGTGAGATTGGCGTACATCGCGATATTGAGGCCCGGATCGTTGCGTTGACTCGAATCCCAAAACGCGAAGAGGTCGACGCCTTGATTGACGATTTCGCCGAAGAGAAGCGCATCATATTTGCGCGGCTGAATAATGTTTTCGCTGAGATCGCCCTGATCATACACTTGTACGTCGACTTTGGCACCCACCTCGGCCCACGTTTTTTGGAGCGCGTCCGCGACGGCGATGAGTTCCGGCACGTTGCTCGTCGAGAGCGAAAAAGATAGTTCAGTGGTTTGTGTATTTTTACCGGTCTTCGTGGTCTTTTGGAGCGTACCGTCGGGGCCCGGCGTCCACCCCTGAGCAAGGAGCGTTGCACGCGCGGCGAGTGCTGGATCGGTCGAAGTCGAGGTTGCGGTCGAAGATGCGATAGTGGTCGAGCTCATAGGGAGGGCAAGCGCGGGCGGCAGCGGCCCATTGAGCGGCGTCGCGTAGCCGCCGAGCGCCGAGTTGATAATCGCTTTGCGATCGACTGCTTCGGAGAGGGCTGCGCGGACTTCGGGCATCTGCAGCGCCGGGTTGTTGTTCTGATCGAAAAATACTCCGAAGACGCGATTGAGCGGAACAGAAAGCACGCGGCTTCCGGCGACCTGCGGAAGATCGGCCGGCGAAATGCCGCCCGCCGCATCGACGGTGCCCGACTGAATCGCCGCAGCGAGGCCGCTTTCGCTGTCATAAAAAGCCAGGGTGAAATTCGTGATGTACGGCGCGCCAAGCGCGTATTGAGAAAACGCTGTTAAATTGTACGCCTCTGCCGCGCCCGAAGCATCCTTTTTGATGCTCGCGACCGCGTACGGCCCGGAACCAACGGGCGAGGTGTTGAGCGAACTGAACGAGAATTCCGCATCGCTGACGTTTTGCCAAAGATGCTTCGGCAAAATACCGATAGTCAAATTAGTGAGGAACGGCGCATACGGCTGCGGCAGCTCGAACACCACCGTGTGTGCGTCGGGTTCGGTCACCACAACGCCCGCCCAGTCCGCGGCGAGCGGACTCTTGAGCTCCGGATCAAGCACCTTTTCGATAGTGAACGCAACATCGGCCGAGGTAACCGGCGAACCGTCCTGGAACCGCGCGTCGGGTCTCAAATGCACCGTGTATGTGCGGCCGTCTGGCGACAGGTCATAGCTTTTCGCTAAATCCGGTACGAGATTGCCGTGTCCGTCGGGGCGCAAGAGGCCGGAATATACGAGCTCGGTAAGATCGAGATCGGTGTCGCTCGCCGCAAGCACCGGATTGATGAAGCGGGGGGTTCCAACCACGCCTTCGGTAAGTTCGCCGCCGCGTTCGGGCACAGTTACCAAAAAGTAATTGTTGACGAAAAGCAAGATGGCAACTGAGCTCCCGATGATAAGAACCGCGAATATCCAAAACAGCACGCGACCGCTCGGGCCGAGAGATTGCACAACATCGTCGGCGCGCGCGAATGTACTCTGCAGGATAGAGAGTCGCAGGGAATGAAAAAAGGGAGTACGGTCCATTGTCGGATGAAATGCCGGTCCGAACCGGCTCGGAAGTCGCGGTCGGAAGGCATGCGAATGGCTTGGTCAGTTCGGATAGATTGCGTAATCGATTATTGGAATGCGAACGCAAGGAATGCGAGTATAGCGAAAAGGATTCCAAG
>JBOHOA010000082.1:0-10481 GCA_050730975.1 Minisyncoccia bacterium | reverse complement strand
ACTCAATCGTGCGCGCTTTCTCAACCATGCGGACGATGTGTTCGCCGCGCGTGTCGATAAGATCGGGAGAAAAGTAGCTTCGCGTGCGGTCGCGAAGCACGGCCGCCTTTCCGATGTACAAAATTTTTCGCCGCGGCCCGACGAAAAAATAGACGCCGGGATTTTCGGGAATTTTTAGTTTTAGTTTGTTGAATTCGGCCAGCGTCATAGGAGGGTACGTCGCTGAATTATACCCCGCTATTTCTTCTTCGTCAATTTTCTACACAACGCTGCGGCCCTGGATAACGCGAATGATGATAAGAATTATGGCCACGATGAGGAGCAAATGGATAAACCCGCCGAGCGTGTAGGCCGTAACGAGCCCGAGCAACCAAAGAATAATAAGTATGACGGCGATGGTTATGAGCATAGGTGGGGCGATTATTTTAGAGCGCACTAAATCGACGCTTAATTAGTATGCCCGCGCATGCTGAAAAATATATTAAGTTTGCGGTGCGAGCGTCGCGTACACCACGAGCCGATGATCGTACGTGCGCGCGCCTTGCACCCACGCGCCCTCGCAGGTAATAAGCGCGAGCTCGGGAGTGGCGCGCTCGCCCAAAATGGCGGCCATAGGCACACTATTGCGCGGATACGTCTGCACACTACTCACCACAAAATGCGCTTCGGTGCTGCTCGCTTCTTCTATTATATATGTCGTCGCCGACTTTGATGTCCGTGAGGTGCTTAAAGACGCCGGCAAGCCCGAGGCCGTTGTCGACGTGGCCATCGATTACCGCCATGCCCTGCTGCCCGGGTTCGGCGCTGCCGCGGTACCACGCGGCATCGGTAAAATTGCTCGGCACCATGACGTTGCCGGCGTAGGAAATGCCGACGTGTTGCACGTTGGCGTTAATGTTGAGCGCGGGAATCACGAGGCGCACGGGCGTGTTTGCTGAAAATGTAGCGCCCGACGTCGCGCCGGCATACGGCGTCGAACTCGCAATCGGCGCAGCCGATTCCGCTTCCGGCGCATAGAACGCCGCATGCACCAAAACCGCCCCGAAAACGGCAACGCCAACGACAAGAACGATGATCGCGATTACCGCATCGGAGCGCATGAACGACGTGTATGTTTTCACGGTGTGCTACTACGTTAGAGATGCTTGCGCGACATCGGCTCCGGCTGCCGCCGGAGCCGACTGCCGGCCGTCCGCTGATAACCAAACACTTGCTTGGCTAGGCAACTTAATTTTTAGCCAAGCACTATCCGGCGACGTGCAAGGTACGCTGCCGCCGCGACCGCCGCAAATCCCGAAACAACGAGAAGCGCCAGGTTCATCGCTGCATCGCCGCCTGCTCCGGTGTTAGGAACGCCCGGCGTGCCCGTCCTTCCAGTGGTGGCGCCAGTACCGGTTGCGGTAGTGCCGCTGCGCTGAGCAGTACCGGTGCCGGTCGTGGCCGGGTTGGTGGTGGTGTTAGTGGCATAGGTGTCGTTCGCCCTGGTAGTGGTTGGCGGGGCGCCCGTCGTGCCGTACATACCGGTCGCCGAAGACGTCTGCGCGTTCGCCATCAGCGCGCCCGCACTTATAAGCATCGCGAGAGACGTTCCTCCAACAATCGCCGCGCGCAGCGCGTTTCGTTTCAATAAGGTATTCATACCTGTGCGTACTGACTAACTAATGCGATCTAAATTTCGACCTTACACCCAAGCTACCAGCGCCGCGCTGAAGCCGGCGTGAAAGATATTTTTATCGCAACACGAATGAACTAGTCTATTTTTTTATTTGCTAGCGAAACGAGAGAATCGATAATATTCTTTATTTTCGCGGCGTCGGCAGAATGTTCCAAATATTCGGATCTTCGCCACCGTCTATCTTGAAGATAGCAACGCCGTCGACGCCGAGCGTCTGCGCGAGTTTTACTTTGTCGCTTACGGCCCGCGCGTCGCTCCACCATAACAAATTAAACGACGGCGACGCCGACGGAGTCGAAACGCCGTCAGAATACGTGGTTGTGGCGGGCGTCGGATTATTTGAAGCGGTATTGGCCGGCTCGACTCCCGGAAGCGCGCCGGTTGATGAGTTCGGCAGGTACGCAATCGAGAGTTCCCCGGCCGCATTGCGCACCGGCACGACATTAAACTGCGATTCGATTTGCGGCGCGTAATCCGGATCGAACGCCCATTGCAAATCGTACCGATACCCGGCAACTGAAAGCGGCGTCACCGTCCACTCGTAGCCGTACGTGGCGACCCCGATCATGATTTTATTTTTTGCAATCGTCTGCGACGCGAGGTTGACGACGGACTCCACCCATTTTGGATCCGCTATCGGCACGTAGGGCGCGCCGTTTTGCTCCTGGTTGAGCATGACGTCCGCCGTCTCCTGGTCATACGTCATAAGCTGCACGCGGTCGCAGTATTGATTGATGGCCGCGTAATCGTTGGCGTAATCGCCCGCACCCGGGGGCGGCGTGCCGGCATAGAGTTCGTCTATCGGCGTGCGCGCTTCGATGGTGCAATAGAGGAGCTTGCCACCCAGGCGCTCCTTGAGGCCTTCGAGGAAGGTTGAAAAATAATTCTCGGCCTCGGCGGTTTTGTTTTCGAAATTAATGTCGACGCCGTCAAATTTTTCCTGGCTTGCGGTGATGGCAATGGTATCCTCAAGCGCGACGCGCGAATCGGTGTTGCTTAAAACATTTGAAATCGCCGAGGTGTTACTCCACAGGAAGGTCGGGATGACTTTGACGCCGTTCGCGCGCGCCGAAGCAAGAAGCTCGGCCGGACCCGTTTCGGTACCGAGGCCGAACGCGTCGTAGAGCGTGCCGTCGCTGTTGACCTCAAAGCCGAATGGCATGATGGCCGAGAGCTCTTTCATATGCGCGATGGCATCGGGTATGCCTTTGGTCTCGCTCCAGTACGGCAGCCAGCCGACGACTTCAAGCGACGACTGCGAAAGCCCGAGTGCCGCGCGGGTATGCGGCCCCACGAGTCCGTACGCGGCGCCTGAGCATACGATTCCCTGCGCGCATTGAAATTTTTCGACCGCTCTTCTCGTGAGCGACCCGAAGTAGCCGGTGTCGAGACCCGCCGCAAGATAGCCTTTGGCAATAAGCGTTTGTTGCAAGAGTGTAACGTCGCTTCCTTGCATGCCGAGGGAGAGCGAGCGCGATATAGTTCCGCTCGCCGGCGACGATGGCGCAGAAGCCGCACCCGAATCCGAGGAACCGGTGGAGTTGCTACCCGAAATCGCCGAGAGAAGCGCCGCGCGCGTTGCCGGCCCGAAGACGCCATACCCTTGCGTTTTTGCCGAACAGGCTATTTTCTGCGCGCATTGGAATTTTTCAACGGCGGTTTGCGTAAGCGAGCCGAAGTAACCCGTGTTTTTTCCGGAAGCAAGGTCACCGAGCGAGATCAAATCATTCTGGAGCATCACGACGTCCGAGCCCGAGCGGCCGACGTACAGCGATCGCGTAAACGACGCGGCCAATGAGGTGCCTCCCGCGCACAGAAAAACTGCCGCAGCAAATGCAAGCACGAAAAAGCCCGGGCGAGAGACTTTCATGCTTCTCATTCTACCAAGCCCCGCCGAAAAGCAAAATTTCCGATTGCGGCAAGGCGAGGCCTTGCCGCAACACATGGTACACTAAACGGCAATGGCGCTCCGATATCCTATAGCCGTCGGCGAATGGCACCACTGCTACAACCGCGGAGTCGATAAGCGAATTATTTTTGAAACGCCTGTCGACTACGGACGATTTCTGTTGCTCCTATATTTGTGCAACGGTTCGGAACAGATTCACATTTCAAATTTCAAAGACCGGACGCTGGAAGATTTTTTAGCCGATTCATCGCTCGACCGGGGCAAGCCGCTCGTTGAGCTCGGCGCGTACGCACTCATGCCTAACCATTTTCATTGCATCTTGCAAGAAATACAGCGGGCGGGATCGCCTCTTTCATGCAACGGGTATGTACCGGCTATACGATGTATTTCAATATCCAGCGCGACCGCACCGGATCACTTTTCCGGCCCGTTTAAATCAAAACACATACGAGATGAGGCGTATCTCACTATGGCAGTTCCGTACGTATTGCTTAATCCTGCGGAATTATTCGATCATGATTGGAAAAACGGAACGTCAGTTCTTCCGAAAATCCACCAGAAATTATTGAAGTATCCATATTCAAGCATGCTTGATTTTATAGGCACGACGCGTCCGGAAAATACAATCGTCGGCAATGAACTTCCAAAATACTTTGAAAGAAAACCGACGCTGGATGAAATGCTTGCGAACGCAAAGGAATATTACCTGGAAAATGTGTCAATTCTAATGTGAGCGCCTGCGGCAAGGCGAGGCCTTGCCGCAACACAGAATGTTTATTGTTTCAAGCCGAGGCCGGTGCGGATGAGGTACCAGTTGATTGCGATGAGAACGGCGATAAGGCCGATGAGCACGCCGGCGCAGAGGACGACCGAGAGGTCGGCGAAGCCGAGGAATCCGTAGCGGAAGCCGTTGATGAGATAAAAGAGTGGGTTGACGTAGGTTACGTACCGCGCGGCTTCGGGCAGCGACGAGACCGAATAAAACACGCCGCCGAGATAAATGAGCGGCTGCAGCACGAACGTCGGCACAAGATTTATCGCGTCTAGCGATTTGGCGTACACGCCGTTGACGAGTCCGGCGAGCGAAAACAAAAGCGACGTCAGTATCGCAAAAAACAAAATGATAAAGAGATTATGCACGGCGAGCGAGAGGCCGGTAAAAAAGAGGCCGACGGCGAGCACGACGACGCCGACGATAACTCCGCGCACCACGCCGCCCGATATGAATCCCGCGATGATGAGCCACGGCGGCGTGGGCGAGACGAGAATTTCGTCGATTGAGCGCGCAAAAAATTTGGATTGGAAAAACGTAAACGACGTATTGGCGTATGCGTTCGTCACAATGGCAAGCATAACGAGCCCGGGCAAAACAAATTGCAGATACGGCACGCCTTGCATCGAGCCGATGCGACTCCCGAGCACCGTGCCGAAGATGAGAAAGTACAACACCGAGGTAACCGCTGACGGCAAAAACGTCTGCACCCAGATGCGGAAAATGCGCACCACGTCTTTGCGCAGCATCGTGTAGTAGGCGATCCATTGTTGATACGGAGTCATAAAAAATTTTCAATTTACAAGTTACAAATTACAAATTACAAATAAGTTCATGTAAATATGCCGGTAGGTTTGAAAATTGAACCATTGAGCATTGATTGAAAGTTGTAAATTGATAATTGAAAAATTAACTCTTATCTTCTTTCGTTAACTGCAAGAACACTTCTTCGAGCCGGCTTCCGCGAAATTCCGCCTTCTCCCCTCCCTGATGCAATTCCAAAATTTTTTCCATCGGGCCTTCGACGACTATCCGGCCGTGGTTGATTATGGCAACGCGCCCGGCGAGCTGCTCGGCTTCTTCGAGGTAATGCGTCGTGAGCAGAATCGTAACGCCGGCGCGCGTAATGCCGCGCAAATATTCCCACATCGAGCGCCTCAGCTCGACGTCGACGCCGGCCGTCGGCTCGTCGAGAATAAGAAACCGCGGCCGGTGCACCAACGCGCGCGCTATCATGAGCCGGCGCTTCATGCCGCCCGAGAGATTCCAGGCAATCTGGTCGCGCTTGTCGCCGAGCCCGAGGTCGCGGAGA
This sequence comes from Minisyncoccia bacterium, assembly GCA_050730975.1. Taxonomy (GTDB): domain Bacteria; phylum Patescibacteriota; class Minisyncoccia; order Phycocordibacterales; family SBAW01; genus JAKALC01. Next base: position 4,813 of record JBOHOA010000082.1, on the reverse strand, counting down.
AGTTCGTCGGCGCGCAACATAGCCTCGCGGCGCGGAATACCGTAGTAGCCGGCCTGATTTACTACGATATCGATGCATTTTTCGAACGGATTGAAATTAATCTCCTGCCCCACGAGTCCGATCATAGATTTCGCTTTTTCGGGTTCTCGATCCAAAGAATGTCCGAACACTTCGACCGTGCCGCTCGTTTTGGTAACGAGTCCTGTCGTGATGCCGATGAGCGTCGTCTTGTCCGCGCCATTGGGCCCCAAGAGCGCGAAAAACGCTCCGGCTGAAATGGTAAGCGACACGCCCTTCAAGGCCTGCGTACCCGCGGCATAGGTTTTGGTTAGATCACGTATCGACAAAGCGGGAGGCATGAAAAAAGAGTATACCATAGCGGCATATCTCCCGACATCCGGCCGGGAAAAACTTCAGCACTTTTTCATGTGCGCGCGGATATAGTGCCAGCATCATTACTAGCTAACCAGAAAATCGTATGGCAACACAAACGCTAGATCTCAATCGCTGCACTGTCGAAGAAATAGTGCAGGCCGAAATCCCACAAGTGAGCCGCGACCGGGCGGAAGTGCTTGTTTCCTATCGCGAGGAAAACGGTTCTTTCGAAAGTTGGGATGAAGTGAAAGACGTTCCAGGCTTTAGCGATGAGATGGTGGAGAACTTGCGCGACGCCGGGATGGTGCTCGGCCAAAGCGACGAGGATTGGGAAGAATATCGCGGCGGCGAATGAATGTTCATTCATCCACGAGCGAAACGAAAACCGCCTTAGGCAAACGCGAAGGCGGTTTTCGGTGTCTATGTGGCCGGCGGCGCGGCGCGGGTATCGCGCGCAAGAAATACGCCAATTGAGAGAAGCGCCACAATAAGCATGGCCGACGGAATACGCAGATCAAAAGTGTAAGGTACGAGCGCCGGCACAAACTGCGAAAGGTACGGCATGTAGGCAAGAAGCGATGCGCCGGCCGCCAATACGGGGAGATACCATCGGCGGGGACGCCAGAGCGCGTAGAGCACCGAAAACAAATCGGCAAGATAAAAGTAACGCTCGTGCATGCGCGGCAAAAAGTACGGAATGGCAAGGACGCACAATACGATAATGAGAAGCCGCGAGTCAAAAAAATATCCGGGCGGGCGCCGGAATCCGCGCGCGCCGAGCGCGAACGCGAGAATGGCCGCGGTGGCCGCGGCGATAACGCCGGCCATAAACAGCGCGCCCGAGAGCCATGCCCCGGGGGACGCGGGCGCGAACGCAAATATCGAGGGCGAAGAAAGGTTCAGGCCCGTGTATTCGCCGGCTTGCTTTGCGTAAATAAAAAGCCAATACGAAAACGAGCCGCCCGCGAGCCACGCCGGAATAACGCTGAGCACGAATACCAGGGGCGCGATGAGCAGGTACGCGAGCCGTCCGCGTCGAAATAGGTACGCGGCCAAGACCGGCAAAAAGAAAATCGCCTGCACCTTAAACGAGAGCGCCACGCCGAAAGCCAAGGCCGCCGCAAATGGTCGTTCGGCAAAAAGAAAATACACGCTTCCCATCGTCGCCGCGCCGTAGAGCGCATCCGACTGCCCCCAGAGCGAACTATTAATGAGCACCGTCGGAATGGAGAGCATGACGCAAAAGCAGAAAAAAAGTCGCGGGCGGGTGAACCGCACCTTATCAAGGCGATACAAAAGCGCGCAGGCAAAAAAAGCAGTGAGCACATCGAATACCAACGAGAGAGTTTTGGCGCTGTACAAACTTGAAACCGGCACATACGAAATAAGTTTAAGAAGATACAGATACAGCGGCGCGTAATCCGCGAAGGGCGTCTGAAACGCGGCGAACCCGTGCGCCGACAAATCGCTCATCCACTTGGCAACGAAATACGTGTAGTCGGAAGTAACCACGTGGTACGAAATCGCGCGCACAAAAAAAGAAATGGCGAGCACGCCGCCGCCAAGAAGATACCAAAATGCAGGGGCATCAAGCAAGGAGCGATTCATCGCTTCGCACTATCGCGCACCCCTGCTGTAGGATTCATGAATAGAGTTCGCATCTCACTATAAAAAGCGGCTCAGGTTGTCCGTTAGATAAAAAATGGCGCTCCTCTGCAAGAAGCGCCACAATCTCATTCATCCTGCGGCAACTGAACCTCAAACGTAATCGAGGATGCCTCCGAGGACAAAGCCACAGAGGGGATATCTTGCCAAGAGCCGATCACATCGTACTCTGACGCGATCGCGCGTCTCCTTGATCTTTGCCGACAACACCTCGTCCGGGTCACAACGTAGCTTCCATTCTACAAACACTACCGTGCTGCTGCCGCGTTCACACCTCAAGGAGATCGAGCCCCAGCACGGGAGATCCTCCAGAGCAAAGAGTGTCTCTTCTATTTTTTCTACCTCTTTCTTGAATAGGGCTTGCTCTTCTGGTGTTCCTACCGCCTCGAGTATGAGCGTATCTCGTTTCCAGACGGGATACGTCTCGCAAGTAAGGGTGTCCATCGCCTTCACTTCTATAAGACTATCTTTAAAAAATTCTACGCTCATGAATCTTTAATGCAAGCAAAAAAGCCGCTGTTTGTTCATACTATTTTCATTTTAAACAAAAGCCGCATCGTCTCTTCGCGAAGACGATGCGGGATTGGGGCGCGCGTTATGGTACGCCGGCCGCATTTCGTTGTTTTAATACGCTCACACAGGCCGCGATTGGGTCAAGCTCATACTTGACCAACTGTTCGAAAGACCGAGATGCGATATGCAAAAATTTTGCCAATGGGTACATGTGTACGCCAAATCGGCACGTTTGGCTCGGCGCGCATCCGCATAAGCCGAACACTAACGTCGCCGCAAAAAACAACCAGGCCTTTTTCACCGCACTCTCCTGCCTCGACAATGCGTCTCGCCGCCTTATACCTTACCACGGCGCGGAAAGGTACTCTACCAGCGGAATGAAAACCGCTCAGCGACAATAACGGACGAGCGGCGGGTACGCCGGTGCCGCGGGTAGCGGATGCCGGCGTACTGCAGCGGAGTCTCGACATCGGAGACGCCCGTGCGCGCCACCGAAAAACTCACGCCGTCTTCCCCTATCGCCGTCGGAGTCGCGAGCGCGAGGTTGTTCGTACCCGCCATGGCAAGCGCCGAAGCATCCGCACCTGCAATGGTTTTGTACGAGCCGTTTGCTATCGTCCATCCGCCGGTAAACGATGCTGTGCCGAAATCGTCCAGCGGGAGTTGCTCATCTCGGCCGCCGCCTCCGGTCGACAGCGCTTCTTCTATCCATTCCGCCGATGAAAGCGAAGAGTCGTATTGCACGATCGTTTGAAATTGCTGCCCGGTCGTATCATCGACGAATGAAATCTGCCATATATCATGAGCGGTTTCTTTGAGCGAGACGGATACCGTGTCGCCGCCGTGGACATCTAACGGAATTATTTTTTGTACGCCGGGCAACCCTTCGTACCACGCCTCGTACTGCACACTACCCTTTTCAACCACTGCCTGCGTGCCGGCCTGTATAAGATCCTTGGACTCAGAGCCGCCGACGCCGACCCACGTCGCGTCGGCGCTGAGCTGGCTTGAGTCAGATTGCGGTTCCGGCACTTTCCAGGTGCCCCCGATTCCAGTGTACGTTGCGCCCGAGGCGACATAGCCTGCCCAGTTTGCTGATGCATAGGAAGCGCCCGCTTTAAGAGACGGCGTTTGTGCAGCCGCAACGCTCGCTACGCAAAACGCAGCGACTGCGGCGGCAAGTGCGATGATACGAGCTGACTGCATTGGCCTATCTTCCGGACGATATCCGACGCGATAGATACGTATACGATACCGTATCCATTTTGGTTCTGCCTCTTGTTACTGCGCGCTCTGCGCCGATGTGGACGAGCCCGAAAAAACGAAAAACGATACGTTGCACGGGCACTGCGCCGGTTCATTTTTGCCACCGACCGTAAAAAAGCTCTGATAGCCGACAATGAGATACGCGGCTCCTTTTTGGTAGCCGACTATCTCGCTCCCCGGACCGCCGGCAGCGAGCGCGTTGTCGACGCTCCATCCGGAGGCCGACAATTTGTCCGCGTAATATCGCTGGAACGGCTGCGACACCACAGCGATGTCGGTTACATTCTGTATCGGCGTTGAAGTCGCCTCATATCCGTCAAAATTTTCGAGATGCGCTTCGCGCACATCGCCCCACTGAGCTCCCGAGTAAAGCGGATAGGCATCGGGCAAGAGGCGGTGCACTGCTTGAGCGGGCGGCGGCGCGGTTTGCCCTGCCATTCGGTTCGCAACATACCCGAGCACGCCAAGAACGATCACAAGAAGCACGATGACCGCCGCGAACAAACCGATCACGGTTATTTTTTTCATACCCTCGCCATGCTACCATGCGCACGAGCCGGCGGCCGAAGCGATCTCTATATATATAGACTGTCCACAAGCCACCCCACCACTATGCCATTGATTTCCGCCATCGTGCCGGTTTACAACGAAGAAGCGAACGTCGCGGCGCTTCACCACGAACTCCGGGAGGCCCTAAACTCACTCGGTACCTGTGAAATTATTTTTATAAACGATGGATCGACCGACGGTACGCTGCGCGCATTGCGGTCGCTCCCGAGCATTATCATCGTCGACCTCCGACGCAACTACGGACAAGCGGCGGCGCTCGATGCCGGATTTAAAATCGCGACTGGCGAATTGGTCGTTTCGCTCGACGGCGACGGACAAAACGACCCACGCGATATTCCGCGCCTCATCGGGCATCTGCGAAAAAACAATCTCGACGTCGTCGCCGGTTGGCGCACGCGCCGGCGCGATAAGGTGAGCATTCGCC
>JBOHOA010000081.1:0-12317 GCA_050730975.1 Minisyncoccia bacterium | reverse complement strand
GATTAAGGGCGAGTGTGCCCTTACCGTGCGCGAAGTCTCTGGGATTTTCGGCAACGACGTTAAGTGCGAGGATTTCCCAGCCACGCATTTTTCCGAAGCGCCGCGCCGGGCGCCACGCGCACAGGGTGATGCTCGCATTTTCTGCCGGATTGAAAAATGATTCGCCGACCCAATCGCTTGCGTGGAGCCGCTCGCGCTTTTGCATGTACGCGAGAAGCATGTGGAGAAAAAATTTATGCCGTTACCACCGCCGTGCGCCCGCGGCCACGTCGCGCCAACTGCAACAGCGCGGCCGCGGCGCGCTTTTTGAGTTCAACAAAATTTTCTTCGTCGGAATAGCGATAGGTATCGTCGTGGAATGAGAGGTCCATAAGGTCGATAACGCGCTTTATCGCCGGGTCGTCGGCGGATTTGCCGATTATTTCGAACGGATTGCGCCTCTCGACGAGGATCCGCAAATAGCGCACGGGGCAATGAAGGTGCTTTTGCAGAATCTCGGCGGTCTGTCGCGTTCGTTCGTAGGGGCTCGCGAGAATGAGACGAATGCCGAAATGCGCGAGGAATCGCGCGGTGCTCTCGGCTTGCGCCACGCCACGCGGACTTAGACCACCCTTCTCGCTTTGCCGGATGTTCTGTGCGTTGAGCAGCGTCTCCCCATGGCGCACGAAGAAAAAATATTTCGTATGCAAAGCACGGAAGATCTCGGTGCCTATGATAATGAAAACGAGCACGCCTGCTAGCACCTCCCAGAGCGGGGCGACGAGCGGGTATGGGGCAATGTTCGCGAGAAGCGCCTCGCGTATGCCAATAGCGATTTGGGAAAGGGGAGCCATAGAGCAAGTATAGCGCTGTTGGTTACTGGCCGGACGGCAAAGCACCTGCAGCCGCGGCAAACACTACGGCGAATTTTTACAATTTCCACCGGTCATGCGCAGAAAGGTTGGCGCGGCCCGCGATTGTCGGCGGCCAAACCATCAATTTGAGGTGCGAAAACACGGCTCTTTTTCATCGTTGTCAATTTTGATAGGATAGGACGATGATTCGCGGCAAGTTGGAAGAGGCGATACGAAACGCGCTTGAGCGGCTCGGCGTTCCAGGCGCCTCGTTCGCCATCGATTACCCGCCTTCCGCGATGGGTGCCGACTACGCGACCAATGCGGCGCTTGCGGCCGGCAAACTGCTCGGTAAGCCGCCGCGCGAAGTTGCCGAAGCGCTTCGTGCGGTGCTTATGGACGCGCACAGTCCGCACATCGAAACAATCGAGATCGCAGGCCCGGGGTTCATAAACTTTTTTCTCAACAAAAATTATTTTGCCGAAATTATCTCCACTGCGCGCGAGGAGAAATGGGGAAGGGGCGATGCTCTCGCCGGCAAAAAAATACTGGTCGAGTACACCGACCCAAATCCGTTCAAAGAATTTCATATCGGTCATCTCATGAGCAACGCCATCGGCGAGAGTATTTCGCGTCTGTTGCAAGGCGCGGGAGCGTCAGTGAAGCGCGCAAATTATCAGGGCGATGTCGGCATTCACGTTGCCAAAGCATTGTGGGCCTTGATGCTCAAGGGATGGGATCCGAAGAATATTGCGTCGCTCGGGCAGGCATATGTTATGGGTTCGACCGCATACGAAGACGATCCTGCGGCGAAAGCCGAAATAGACGCCATCAACAAAAAGATTTACGAAAAAGATCCGCAACTTTTTCCGATGTACCTCGAAGGCCGCCGGGCGTCGCTCGATCATTTCGAAATGCTCTATGCCATTCTCGGTACGAAATTTGATCTGTATTTTTTCGAAAGCGAGGTAGGAGAACGCGGCAAGGCGTTGGTTGCCGAAGGACTCAAAAAAGGAGTGTTTGAAGAGAGCGACGGCGCCGTAATCTTCCGCGGCGAGCGGCATGGTTTGCACACGCGGGTATTTATGAACTCCGCAGGGCTGCCTACCTATGAAGCCAAGGAGCTCGGGCTCGTCGAGGCAAAAAAAGAGAAAGATTCGTTTGATTTGTCGCTCGTCGTAACCGCGCGAGAAATTAGCGACTATTTCAAAGTCGTTCGCGCGGCAGCGGAAGAGTTGTCGCCGGAGCTTGCCGGCAAAATTGCCGCGCGCTTTCACGGATTCATGCGCCTTACGACCGGTAAAATGTCCTCGCGCAAGGGGAACGTCATCACCGGCGAGGCGCTCATCGAAGATATGATCGCGGCAGCCAAGGAAAAAATGGCCGATCGCGGCGTGGACGACGTGCAAAAAGAAAAAGTAGCGCGCGCGGTCGCCGTGGCGGCGATAAAATATTCTATTCTGCGCCAGGCATCCGAAAAAGACATCGTGTTCGATCCGGAAAAATCGCTCTCGCTCGAAGGCGACTCCGGGCCGTATTTGCAGTACGCGCACACGCGGGCCGTATCTATTTTGCGTAATGCTTCGGCGCAAGGAGTCGCACCCGTGGATCTGCGGCCGCAAGGAGTCGCCTTAACTCAGGGCTCTCAAGGCGACACCTTGCTGCGCCTCATCTCGCGCTTTCCCGAAATCGTCGCGCGCGCTGCGAACGAGTACGAGCCGCACCATGTTGCGCAATATCTAACTGAATTGGCATCGAATTTCAATTCGTTTTATGCCAAAGAAAAAGTCCTCGACGGCACCGATGCCGCGCCGATGAAGCTCGCGCTCGTCGACGCCGTGCGCCAAACACTCAGGAACGGCTTATGGCTCCTCGGCATCGAAGCGCCGGAGGAGATGTAGTGACGTTGTTTGTTCGATGGCTATTCACACCCAGTTGAAAAAATGTTTTTTCAGATGTAAGTTGTATAAGGAAGGTAACGTAGGAGTTTTATATCGATGCATGGTATCTTGAGGACGCAGCTTCCGTGGGCAATCGAACCGGGCGCAGATTTCATACCGCAAAACGATCCTGGTGACTGCGATACATTCTTCCCTCCCGTGTCCGCCGCAGGGTCGGAGGTAGCGCAACGTTCGCGCACGCTCGCACCCAAGTCACTCTTTGTGGCATCACTATGCGACGACTGCGCATAGACCGCACCACGAAATTTGCATTTTTCGAGGCCCGCACCTTGACGTGGTATCGCCCTTGCAATTCTAGGGCGTGTGATTATACTCGTTAAGGAATCACATCTTTCGAAAGGAGGTGATCCAGATTTTTAAGGTCGCTCATTTGGGCGGCCTTTCTTTTTTCCTTATTTGGCAATATATTTTTTAGATGGAGAAGTCTGAAACAGCCAGGCGCGAAGAGGGAGTGCTGGCCTTCTGGAGAGAGCGGCACATTTTCGAGAAGTCGGTGGAGAAGCCCGCGCCGCGGGGTGATTTCGTTTTTTACGACGGGCCGCCGTTCGCTACGGGCCTGCCGCACATGGGCTCGCTTCTTTCTTCGATAATCAAAGACGTGGTGCCGCGCTACAAAACGATGCGCGGCTATCGCGTTGAGCGGCGCTGGGGATGGGATTGCCACGGCCTGCCCATTGAAAATCTCATCGAGAAAAAACTCGGCCTCAAGACGAAAAAAGACATTGAGAAGATCGGCATCGACGTGTTCAACGAAGCCGCGCACGACTCGGTGCTTCAATTCGAGCACGAATGGGAACAATACATCGATCGCGTCGGCCGGTTCGTCGACTTCCGCAACTCCTACAAAACGATGGACAACGAGTACATCGAAAGCGTCTGGTGGGCGCTGAAAAAGTTGCATGAGAAAAATTTGCTCTACGAAGGCCGCAAAGTTTTGATGTACTGCCCGCACTGCGAGACACCGCTTGCCAAAGCCGAAATCGCCGCGGACAACACGTACAAAGATATTACCGAGGAGGCGGTAACGGTGAAATTCAAACTCACGAATCCAAAAAAAATCGGTCTTACCGGCGACGTCTTTTTGATCGCGTGGACCACGACACCGTGGACGCTGCCGGGGAACGTCGCGCTTGCGGTGGGGAAGGATATTCAATATCAAATAGTTCGGCGCCAGACTCTCGACGGGCCCGGAACAGAATACTATATTGCCGCTGCAGAAAGAATGGTAAACGTTTTGACTGATAATGGACATTTTGATTTGAAGCCAGATCGAAACTCTCTCTGGCTCAAAGGATCTGATCTCGTAGGGCTTCAATACGAACCGCTCTTCGATGTTTCGGCTTTGAAATCAGACAAGTCGTACCAAGTGTACGCCGCGGATTTCGTGAATACCGACGAGGGCACCGGCATCGTGCACGCGGCGGTTATGTACGGCGAAGACGATTACGCGCTCGGGGTTCGCGAAAATTTGCCACAGGTGCAGCTGCTCGACGCAGGCGCGCATTACAACGATGCCGCACCGCAGTTCGTGCGCGGTGAATATATAAAGAAGGCGGAAAAGGTGATTAAGGAAGATTTGGAAAAACGCGAATTGCTTTTTGCGCGTGGCATGCACACGCATTCGTATCCGCACTGCTGGCGGTGCGGCACTCCTCTTATATATAACGCCGTGCCGTCGTGGTTTGTCGACCTTCAAAAAATAAAAGCGCGGCTCACAGAGGAGAACGAAAAAATTACATGGGTGCCCGAGCATTTAAAGTACGGCCGATTCAAACATATCGTCGAGAATGCGCCGGACTGGACTATTTCGCGCAACCGTTTTTGGGCGTCGCCGCTCCCGATTTGGAAGAGCAAGAACGGCGGCGTTATGGTCGCCGGCTCGCTCGGCGAATTGAAAAAGCGCGTCAAAAAATCCGGCAACCGCTATTTTCTTATGCGCCACGGCGAAGCGACGCACATGACGAGCGGCATTTATACGCAAGACAAGAATGGCGAGTATCCGCTGACCGAGCGCGGCCGCGCGCAGGCCGCGGAAGCGGTAGGGCAGATTGTGCGCGAGGAGGGCAGGCCGCTCGTCATTGTCGCGTCGCCCGTGCTGCGCGCGCGGCAGACAGCAGAGATCGTGGCCGAGAAACTCGGCATTGCGGCAAGCGAAATTATTTTTGACGAGCGCTTGGTGGAAATTAATTTTGGCGCATTCGACGGTAAGCCGCGCGGCGAGTACCAGCAGTTCGTTGCCCAACCGCATTGGTACACGGTGCGACCGCCGGAAGGCGAATCGCTCGAAGACATCAAGATCCGCTTCGGGCAGGCGCTCTATGAATACGAATCAAGATACCAACATTCGACCGTGCTCATCGTCTCGCACCGCGTCGCGTTCGAGGCGCTGATCGCGGTGTGCGAAGGCGCGCGCGGCGGAAGAATCAGGGAGCTCGCCGAGCTTTTGCATGCGGGGCCGGCGCACGTCGAGGAGTTGCCATTTGTGCCCCTTCCTGTAAATAAAAAATTCGAGCTCGATTTGCACCGGCCGTACATCGATTCGATAACGCTTCTTGACGACGAGGGCCGCGAGTACGTGCGCATTCCCGAAGTGGTCGACTGTTGGGTCGAGTCGGGCGCAATGCCGTTTGCAAGTTTTGCCGACAAGGTCGGCGGCTACGATACTCGTTCACCTGAGGAAGCACTCGAAAAGATTCCGTATCCGGCTGACTTCATCGCCGAATACATCGCGCAGACGCGCACGTGGTTCTATTATCTTCACGCGCTCAATGTTGCGCTGTTTAACCGCGCGTCGTTCCGTGCAGTCGTCTCGACCGGTACCATTCTCGCGGCCGACGGCCAGAAAATGAGCAAGAGCAAGGGCAACTACACCGATCCTCTCGAGCTCATGGAGCGCTACGGCGCCGATGCCACGCGTTTCTATCTCATGAGTTCGGTCGTCATGCAGTCGGAAGACCTTAATTTCCGCGACGACGATGTACGCGAGGCGCACAACCGCACCGTTGGCATTCTTTGGAATTCGTATAAATTTTTCGAGCTCTACAAAAATGAGTACGATCAAATAGCGCAAAGCGCTGAAAGCCCGAACGCTCTCGATCGGTGGATTCGCTCGCGTCTCGGCGAGCTTTTGCGCGATGCGACCGACGCCTACGAGCGCTACGACATGCCAAGCGTCTCGCGTGCAATAAAGCAATTCATCGACGATTACTCCACCTGGTACGTGCGCCGTTCGAGGGATAGAGTTCGCACGGACAAATCCGCCTCCGCTGAAGCTACGGCGGACAAGCAATATTGTCTCGCAACGCAGTGCGACGTTTTGCTCACGCTCTCCAAAATAATCGCGCCCATCATGCCCTTCATCGCGGAAAGTATCTATCGCGGTGTTTCTCCAAGCTCCAAGCTCCAAGCTCCAAGCTCACCCGAAAGTGTGCATCTCGAGAATTGGCCCGAAGAAATCGGCGTCGATGAAAAACTGCTGCAAGACATGCAGCAGATACGCGCCGCGGCATCCGCAGGGCTCAAATTGCGCGACGAAGCCAAGATGAAAGTCCGCCAGCCGCTCGCACTTCTCAAGGTAAAAGAATTGCCCGATGATCCGGAATTGCAAAAAATTCTTGCCGACGAAGTGAACGTCAAGCGAATCGAGCGCGATGCATCGCTTGCGGATGATGCTTGGCTCGACACTAAAATTTCCGAAGAATTGAGATTGGAAGGAACCCTCCGCGACACTGTCCGAGCCGTACAAGACGCACGCAAAAGGGAAGGACTTTCCGTTAGCGACCGCCCCACGCTCACCGTCGCCGCCGACGAAAAAGGCGCCGCTTTTTTCCAACAATTCAAAAAGGAAATAATTGCGCTGACGGGTCTCGGCGATTTAGTCGTCGAACAGAAGCCTTTTGACGGAGAAGGAGAGAAGGGGTTGGAGTTTAAAGCAAAGTTTGTGTTTGGAAAATAATTATGGATCGACCCGAGACAACGCTATTTTTGCTTACATCTGTCGATGGAAAAATTTCCACCGGCGATACGGATCTCTTGGATGTCGATCGCGATTATAAAAATATTCCTGACCTGGCCGAAGGGTTGCAACAATATTACGACCTTGAGCAAGAAACCGATCTGTATTCGCTGAATACCGGGCGCGTCTTCGAGAAAATCGGCGTTAATCAAAAAGCCGACCAGCCGGAAAAGTTGCCAGTCAGTTTTATCATTATCGACAATAAGCCGCATCTCACTGCGCAAGGGATTTCATATTTGGCGAAGCGGGTCCGAAGCATCATTCTTATAACAACGAATGATGCACACCCCGCTTTTGAAGCGAAGCGCACTCACTCCAACATTAAGATCATGTTTCAAAGGGAAAATTGATTTCAAGGATGCGTTTTCAAAATTAAAAGGCGAGCGCAGTATAGAGAAACTCACCATTCAATCGGGCGGAACGCTTAATGCGACCTTGATTCGAGAAGGATTGATTGATCGGGTACTCTTGGTGGTTGCGCCCGTTCTTGTCGGCGGCAAAAACACGCCGTCCATGTTCGACGGGGAATCGCTCCATACGCCGGAGCAATTGTCGCAACTGAAAACGCTCGAATTGGTTGAGGCGCGGCCGCTCAAGGATTCGTACTTGCGTTTAGAATATAAAGTGAGGAGGATGAAATGATAGAGGTTATGAGTTTTCACAACTTCTTCGTCAGTGTGTCGTTTGGGAGCCGTATCAAAATACTATGATCTCGGATTTGTGCGTCGGAGAGAATCATTCGATGGAGAAGGTGAGAAAGGGTTGGAGTTCAAAGCTAAGTTTTCTTTCTAACTAAAAAGGTGACAACACAAGATTTTTCCAACAAAATAGTACTTGTCATTCGGAAAGACATCGGCGGCTGGCAGTGCGCAAATACTATCGCGCACATCGCCGCGTATGTCGGGAACAAACTGCGCGACTCTTTTTCTACGGGCGATGTATTTGTCACAAAAGATGCGATGAAATATCCGCGGAATTCTCAGTACCCGATTATTATTAAGCGCGCTGGCAGCAGCGAACAATTGAAAAATTTTTTAGAGAAAGTGCGAGCAAGCAATCTCCTCTACCACGCGTTTATTCGCGAAATGCTTGACTATACCGACGATGTAGAATTGCAAAACGCGATCAACATAAAATCGGATGAGCACGTAGAGCTTCTTGGTGTCGGGATATTTGGACCCAATGTAAAAATAGCGGCACTTAGCAAGAAATTCGGGTTGTGGGAGTAGATTATAATTTATTAGGATCCTCCTCGCGGTAGCTCAGTCGCCAAAGCCCTCGACGCGGATCTCAAAGTTTCGATCCGATAAATTTTTTGTTTCTCAAAATATTATGTTAACCGATGGTCAGAGAAACTATCTCTCCAAAATTCCCAAAAATCAGAAGGTGGTGGTTAAGCCCTTTAATCCTAAGAGTTTGGAAATTGTCGATGAGATTATCAGTGGGATCAAAGTGGTTGAACCCGACTTGGAAGTCGAATGCGCTGGTTCAGTGCCTTTGCGAATTGCCGGACAGGAAGATATCGATATCAACGTGTACTGCATAAAGCAAGAACAAGAACGGCATTTAGAAAACCTTAAAAGGTTGTTTGGGGAACCAAGCCATATCGGCAGAGCGGCTATCGCATGGGATTTTGCAAGGGACGGATATAGTATTGAAGTATGGCTTACTGATCCGACGGCCGAAACGACCAAAGCTCAAATCCAGGGCTTTCGTTTGTTGAAAGAGAATGCGGAGCTGTTGAAAGAATACGAAGCCATCAAACTTGCCGCCAAAGATTTGTCGTACATAGATTATCAAACCAAGAAATACGAGTTCTATAATCGGATCTTAGGTCTAGAAGACACGAACAATCGAGAATAAATTAACAACGATGTCAGGTTACCCATGCTGCTAGGTATCCTTACTGTCAATAAATGAGAGTTATGTGTTTTGAAGGTGAGACATAATGTATCCCTTCGTGCGAAAGCAAAACACTGCGGAGAATTCTCCGCCGCATACCCGCTGCTTCTATAGTGCCTCTACTAGGCACCTATCTGCGTCCCCCAGGACGGGACACGTCCAAATTTCTTTTCAAAAAGTTCCATGGACTCCAATTCGGTATCGCCAATCACATAGTCTCCATTTTCAACATTTATGATAATGAACTTATAAGGGCTCTCCCTTTCAAGTTTCTCCTTCATATGAGAATATAGGTCCTTACCACGGTTACCCACCAAATACATTGTAACGAGTTCTTCATCGGTGAATCCGGTTTCTCGACCCTTGAGAAGTTCCTCTCGAATGTGGGCTATGTCATAGGGCTCCCACACCACATCCTCCACAGTGGAGAACGCCATTGGTGAGCCCGCCTCTCGGGCGCAATCAAAGGCGTCCGTTTCGCTTCTGCTGTGTATAACCTACACCGCAGCCGAAGGTTCCAAAGCAAAAAGAAAATCTACCGATAGTAGAAGCGGACGCAAAAACACCGGAAGAAGTTTCGAGGGAATTGGTTAGAATGATACGTGCGGGAAAATAGCGGCGTGCGCGTCGAAGTGCATACGTGATTATATCGAACCCTATGGAGATAGTTCATTTGACTAAGGCAGACGACGTGGCTCGAAAGATTGATACGTTGTTTCAGGAGGAAAAAAGTAAGCTGCTCGAATTAATTCCTGCTGCTGCGGTCGAGCACGTTGGCGGCACCGCAGTGCCCGGACTTCTCACCAAGGGAGATCTTGATATCAATGTGCGGGTGCAGGAGAAAGTATTTAGCGATGCAGTCGAGCGGTTGAAAGGCGCGTATGAGATCAATCAGCCGCACAATTGGACGCCCGCGTACGCCAGCTTCAAGGACGATTCGCGCGACCTCGGTATCCAGCTGACGGCCGTTGGTTCTCCGGTTGATTATTTCGTGGCACAACGCGACATACTTCGTGCGCATCCAGGAAAAGTCGTCGAGCTTAACCGGCTAAAAGAAAAATTTGAAGGCAAAGATATGGATTCGTATCGATTGGCGAAGGGCGAATTTTTTGAGAAACTGAGTACATGAGCACAAAAGTTGAAACTGTACTTGCTATTTTGCAGGATTAAATGAAGGGGAAACTTGCCGTGGCGCTCCAAAAAATGTCGCAGGAGAATTCGATAATGTAATGTGTCGTGGAATGTACGTCAACGAAACAATCACTGAACAATGAACATAACCCCGCATCTATTAGACGCCAGCGGCCGATTGGATGTTTACGAAGCGTCGATTCGCTCCGCGTTTGAAGAGGGCTTGCGGAAGGTCGAGGCAGTGCTCGCGCTGCCTGCCGTTGATGTTGTGGTCGCGGACAATCCAGATGCGGCGATACCGGAGACTGGGGTTGGCGGATTTTCGCCGTCCGCGCATCTCGTTTATATCAGTATCGACCCGTTGCATCCCGCGCTTGAAAAAAATCTGGAGCGCGAGATCCAAAGCACGCTCGCGCACGAATTGCATCATTGCGCGCGGTGGCAAGCCGTCGGTTACGGCAAAACGCTGCTCGAAGCGCTCGTGTCCGAAGGGCTGGCGGATCATTTTGATCTCGAAGTGAACGGCGGCGAGCCAAAGCCGTGGAGCGTTGCGATAGGGGGCGACGCACTTGAAGCAATGCAAGAAAAAGCGAAGGCCGATTTTTTCAATGAACACTACAATCACGCGGCGTGGTTTTTTGGGTCACAACAAGATGGCATTCCGCGCTGGGCCGGATATTCGCTTGGGTTTCATTTGGCCGCAGAGTATATGAAAAAAATGCAGAAATCAGCAGCGGATCTGGTGGCCGAGGATGCAAAACTATTTATAGAGTAACTTTCGCAAGATGTCCGAAAAAATGCAGTTAGGGTCGGTCGAAATAATAACGCCGCGAGAGCTGGTGCTCGATGCGCTGCAATATGTGCCCAAAGGTGAGGCGCTCGACCTTGGTTCCGGATGGGGGCGGCATTCGCTATATCTGGCGAGCAAGGGGTTTGAGGTGGAGGCGGTCGATTCGGATCCGTCGCGGCTCGCGAGTTTGGAGCGAAAATCCAAAGAATCGGGCCTGACTGTGCGGGCGTACGAAGGTGATGTTCGTGATTTTGACGCAAAAAACAAACAGTACGATCTCATTCTCTCGACGATGGTCCTACATTTTTTAGGCAATCATGAAGAGATGGCCGCGGTTGTTCACGAGATGCAGGATGCAACGCGCGTAGGTGGAGTGGATGTCATTTGTTCGTATACCGACAAAAGTCAGAACGATTTACGGCCATATCTTCTCAATGCGGAGGAATTGAAAAAACTTTACGCCGATTGGGAGATTCTTCACTTCAAAGAATTTCAGGGAACCGACCACAACGTCGACGGTCCGGAAAAAGGCAAGCGGGTGTGGCGCGTCGAGCTGATCGCGCGGAGAAAGTAGAGAAGATGAAATAACAAAACGCTCCCCGAAGGGAGCGTTTTGCGATGCCGAGAGTTTTTCGAATGCACGGCGCCAGACTTGGTATGGCAACAGTATACCCTCCTGTCCGTGTATGTCAAATGAAGTTGTGAACAGTGATTTCTACAGCCGGCGAAGGGATTCGAACCCTCGACTTCTAGAATACCAAGTCTAGCGTCGTACCATACCACCGGCTTGGTGTAATGCTAGCATGTACTTGCAGATGAATGCGCTATACTTTTCCCGTGGCGCATAAAATTGTTATCACGGACGGGATCGTGCTCGGGAAGCGCGGGGTGGGGGAGGCACATACCTCGGCCTCACTTTTGACGCGCGAGGTCGGGCTCGTGTACGCGCGCGCCACGAGCGCGCGCCGTATAGAATCGAAGTTGCGCTACGGGCTCGAGCCCCTGACGCGCGGGCGCTACTCGCTCGTATGCGGGAGGAGTGAATGGAAAGTGGTTGGCGTCGAGGGCACGCATCGCGATATTCTGAAAGCGAACGCGGAGGCCCGCGCGGCTGCGGGCCGCGCGGGCAGGCTTCTTTTGCGGCTGGTCGCGGGAGAAGAATCCTCGCCGGAGTTGTTCGACGCGGCGGCCGAAGGATTTGCGCTGCTCGCCGCGGC
The DNA here is from genome assembly GCA_050730975.1 of Minisyncoccia bacterium. Lineage (GTDB taxonomy): Bacteria > Patescibacteriota > Minisyncoccia > Phycocordibacterales > SBAW01 > JAKALC01. Next base: position 468 of record JBOHOA010000081.1, on the reverse strand, counting down.
GCGCGAACGAATCGAAATCGAAAATATTGAATGCATGCTCGTTTTGCGTTTGCTGTGGCGCCTCGGCTATGTCGCCAACGTGGCGCCGGTCGAGCAGTTTCTCGCCGGCGCGCTCACGAGCCGTCTCGTTCATGAAGCCTCGCCGCTTCGGCCCGCGCTCATTCGCGCGATAAACGAATCGCTGGCCGCAACCGGACTGTAGAGGCGAGCGGCTAACTCGCGAGTGGTGTGCCGGCATCCACTCGCGGCTCACTGCCCGCAGCTGGTATAATTTGCTGATGGCTCGGGCGCCAAAAGATCGCAAAGGCAGCGTGGAGAAGCTCAAAGACGAGCTTTATTCGCGCAAAAATCCGCCTAAAACCGACCCGAACGCCCGTACGCCGCTTCGGAAAAAACGCGAACACACGCAGCATACGTGGGAAGACATTCATCTCATTCCGAAAGATGTTGTCGAGGGCGAGACAGCGG
>JBOHOA010000080.1:0-1712 GCA_050730975.1 Minisyncoccia bacterium | reverse complement strand
CAGGAATTGATAGTCGCCCAGATGCCATTGACCACCCCAGCGCAGCTTGCTGTAGCCGGCGTAGATCAGGATGGCTCCCAGAATCAGGCGAGCCACCAGCAGCAGCCCGCGGCCCGCGCGGCTGCTGAAAAAGGCGGCGATGGGACGGCGCTCACCCATGCCTAGTGTTTGAGCAAGTAATCGAGATATTGCTTCAGCAGATCGTAACTGACGCCGCCGGTCGGCAAGGGCGTGGTCTGGCCGGCATGGGTCACGAAAATCGTCGGCGTTCCGTCGACGTGGCGCGACACCCCGAGAGCCAAGTCGTGGGCGATGTAAGCATCCAGCTCCGATCGATCGTTCATCTCGATGGCCCGAACCTTCTTCATGTCCTCCGGCGAAAGCGCACCCGCCACCACGGCCTCCACCTGTCCGTTGGCCGCCCACACGTCCTGCTTTTCGTATAGGGCCAGCTCGACGGCTTCATAATCCCGGGCGCTGACCGCAGCAGCCGCGCTGCTCCAGCGAGCCGCGTCTTTGGAGTAGGGGTGCATGGACAAGGGGAAGTTTATGTGGATCAGATAGACCTTCCCGCTGGACACGTAATTGTCGATCAGCTGGCGCGCCGTGGTCAGATAGAAAACCCGGCATTGCGGGCACTCGAAGTCCGCGAACACTTCCACCTTAATGGGAGCTTGCGGCGAGCCTATAGACTCGTTCGCTCCCAAAGTAGCAAGGGACACCTTCGGTCGTTCTACCGCCCTGCCCCACAGCCCCGGCGCTGCCAGCACACTGACGAGCGCGACGGCACAGACCGTTCGTAAAATCCCTCGTTTCACTTCCCCTCCTTAGATTCGCGCCTTTCGGCGTGTACCGGGTATCTTACCCCTATAGTTTAATAGGATAAGACCGTTATAGAAAGCGTTCCTTCCCCTGTCGATCCCCTTTCGAACCCTTGTCGGACGCTCGCGTCGAAATGACTCGACGCCGTCGCGAACCCCAACTGCGGTGCCCGGCACACATCTTTCTAAGTTCGGCTCCAAACTAAGTTCGGCTCCAAACCCGGCTCCCACCTCCCCCGCCGGGAAAGGGTGCCAAGAGGAGGGCGCCTTCGATTTGACGGATGCTGCCCGCCGCAGCGTTGCGGGGATGGGGCGCCGACGTTCCGGATCGGCACCTGCCACGTTCGGTTAGGCAAGAAAGAGGCATACATAAGTCTAATCTTATCAGATATGTGAATAACTACAGCAAGTAACTTGACAATGGTATACTCAATATGGTAAAAAGCTATCGACGTTCGGGTGGTTAATTCCCCCCAGGCGCTCGCCGGCCTCGCGCCAGTTGGCGACCTAACAGCCTCCGAAGGGCAAACTGGGAACACAACTGAAGGAGATTTTATGAGCAAGATTATCGGCATTGATCTGGGAACAACGAATTCGGTGGTAGCGGTGATGCAGGGCGGCGAACCAGTGGTGATTCCCAATCAGGAAGGGGCGCGCACCACCCCCTCCGTAGTGGCCTTCACCAAATCCGGCGAGCGCCTGGTGGGCCAGGTAGCCAAGCGCCAGGAAATTACCAATCCCGAGAACACCATCTATTCCATCAAGCGCTTCATGGGGCGGCGCTACGAAGAGGTCAGCGAAGAGATGAAGATGGTGCCCTACAAGGTCGCCCGCAAGGGAGATCACCTGGCCGTGCTGGGCCAAGGCAAGGAATATACGCCGCCCGAGGTC
>JBOHOA010000079.1:0-6054 GCA_050730975.1 Minisyncoccia bacterium | reverse complement strand
CTGTAGCATACTGCGGCATTGTAGCAAAAAGGCCGCCGCGTGTGGGGGAGATATTTTATGCCAAGCCCCGACATTGGCAGAAGCAATTATGCGGTCTCGTCGTTCGCTCCTCCCGGATTCGCGCCGGTCAAGACCTCCCGCGGTTTGGCGCCGTCTTGCGGCCCGATGACGCCACGCTCTTCGAGCACGTCCATAAGCCGCGCGGCGCGCGCGTAGCCAACACGCAGTTTTCGCTGAATGTACGACGTCGAGGCTTTGCCTGCCTCGATGACTGCCTGCTTGGCTGCTTCGTACATGTCGTCGTCCACTTCTTCTTCGTCGCCGAATCCGCCGCCAGTTGCAAACGCGGGCCCGCCTTCGCTCACACTCCCGACGCTTTGCCCGGCATTGAGGTCAATGGGCAATTCGGCGTCGTTGTTCTTGCCGACCCAATCCGCCACCCGCTTTACTTCTTGTTCGCTTATGAACGCGCTTTGGAGCCGCATCGGCTTGCCCATATCGCTCGAGAGCCAGAGCATATCGCCCGCGCCGAGCAGTTTCTCCGCGCCGGCCTGATCAATGATCGTGCGCGAATCAATTTGCGAAGCCACTTGGAGAGCAATCCTCGCCGGCACGTTGGCCTTAATGAGTCCGGTGATGACGTTCACGCTTGGCCGCTGCGTGCTGAGCATAAGGTGGATGCCAATCGCGCGGCTCATTTGTGCGAGCCGCACAATGGCGGCCTCGAGTTCGCGCGGGAACGTTTGCATGATGTCCGCGAGTTCGTCGATAACAATGACGATATACGGCATGTCCTCGAGCGAAGTATCTCCCTGTTTTTTGGCGGGCTCGAGCACGGTCGCGTGATACGACTCGATGTCGCGTACGCGATGTTCCTCGAGAATGTCGTACCGTCGCGCCATTTCTTTGCCGGCCCAGCGCAAAGCCATTATCGCGCGCTTGGCGTCGGTTATGACGGGCGAGAGGAGGTGCGGCAGCGGCTTGTACAGCGTGAGCTCGACGCGCTTGGGGTCAATCATGATAAAGCGCAGCGCCTGCGGCGAATTGCGGTAAATCAAACTCGTGATGATGGTGTGGATGGTTACCGATTTTCCGGAGCCGGTCGCGCCCGCAATAAGAAGGTGCGGCATCTTGGCGAGATTGCCGAAGTGGCTCACGCCCGCGATGTCGCGCCCGAGTGCTACGAGGAGCGGTTTGCCGGCGGAGGCGAAGTCGGCGCTGCCAAGCATGGTGCCGAGGCCCACCGTCATTTTGCTCGAATTCGGCACTTCGATGCCGACCAGGGATTTCCCCGGAATCGGTGCCTCGATGCGCACCGGCGAGGCGGCGAGCGCGAGCTCCAAATTATTTTGCAACGACACAATGCGCTGCAGCCGCACGCCTTCGGCCGGCTTTATCGCGTAGCGAGTAACCGACGGGCCGATAGAAATTTCGTCGAGCTCGACCACAATACCGAAGTTTTGGAGCGTGCGCTTGATGAGATTGGCGTTGGCTTTGATGTCGCCGACGCCCGGCTTGCCACGGTCGCGTTCAAGGAGCGATAGGGGCGGCACATGGTAAGGCCCGAGGTGCGCGCGCACCGGCGCCACAGCGGCTTTGACGGGCGGTGGAGGTATTAAGAGAGGTACGTCTTCCTGTACCGTCTCCTCCTGCACTTCAGGTATGCCGATCGAGCCCGGCTCTTCAGCCTCACCCGCGTCTTCAAACGCCGGCTCTTCTTCGGGCGAACCGCCCTTGCGCAAAGACCGGGCGAGCGCGTTTTTTGCTGCGGCGTATCCGTTCGCAAACCGCGCGAGGCGCTCTTCGGAAAGCGAATCCTGAAGCGCCACGATGACGGCGATAAGCGTAAGGCCGAGAAGGAGCGCTACGGTTGCATACGCGCCGAAGAGCCGCACGCCGGATCGGCCTATGAATCCGCCAATAACCCCGCCGTTTTGGAGAAGCCCGAGAAGTCCGATCCCTGCAAGAAAAAATAAAGTGATAGCGCTAAGGACGAGCGGCCGCACTGCCTTCTCTCCGCTCCGCATAAGCGCGGCTCCGGCAATGAGGAGAGCAAGCGGCACAAATACATATGCATAACCGAGGCCTTTCGTGAGCGCCGCGGCCGTACTCTCGCCTACAACGCCGCCGGCATGGAACCAGGAAAGAAGCAAGAAAAAAGCGATCACCACGCAAACAACGCTGCCTATTATACGCTTTGCCCGCTCCGAGAGCTTATTATCCGAGCCCGAGCCGTTTTTCCTCCCGTTCTTTTTTGCCACGCTCGGTATTTTATCACGCACGCGAGATCTCTTGCACAGGCAATTGCCAAGCGCATTCGTGGCGATATAATAGACATATAAAAAATGTCTTTTAAGTCGGTTATACAAAAATATTTTATATGGACATATAAGACAAAATAAAAGACGAATGAGCCCCGAAAATAAAACAAATTTCCATAAATTTGCTTTACAGAGCGTACTTTTTAAAGGACGCGCTGATTTATATTTTTGCTACGTCAAATCAGAAAAGCTCGCGCTCGCCATTGCAAAAATTTTCGCCGGAAGGGAATGGCAGGGAAATAGTGTCCTTGAAAATTTGCGCGCCGCCGCCGAGCGCATTCCGGGAGACGTGGCACGACTCGCTGCCGACGCGCTCCAGCCCGGGGCCGTCTTGGCAGGGGAGCTCAACGTACTTTCTCTTCTGCGGCTCGCCGTATCAGAAGGGCTGCTGTCCTCAGGAAATGCGGATATCTTGATAGAAGAGTATGAAGGGCTCGCTCACCGGCTCTCTCAAAGCACGGCCGTCTCGCTCCTTTCTCTTGAGGACCTCGCGGTTTCCGAATTCACCATCCCGCGGCTTGCAAATTTCGCCGGCTCGGAAAAAAGACAAGAGAAATATAAAGGACAAGTTTCTGATATAAAAGACAAAGAAGTAACGCCCCGCACGCAAACTATATTGGACATAATCAATAAAAATAAGCGTGCTTCCATAAAAGACATCTCAAACGTTGTCCGTGATTGCAGCGAAAAGACAATCCAGCGTGAGCTTGCCCTCCTTATCGAACAAGGCCGTGTCCGAAAAGAAGGGAAAAAGCGCTGGAGCGTCTATTTGCCGGCATAGTGGAGCCGAGCGCTACCGCGTCCGCGGCCGGCCCTTAGCCCAAGACTCCCCCTAAAGGACCGGCCGCGGACGCGGCTGTGCTTATTCGTTGCGCCCCAGCCTCGCTTCATGTACTATTCTGTTGTCCACAGGACATGTTTGGCGTTGTGCTGCAACGCCGGATATAATTAGTAAGCAGACCGAAATTCAGGGCACGGGCGTATACATAAAGAGTGCGGAATTCGGATGCGGAACCTTGACAATTAAATAAGTATATAAAAAACGTGCTCATAGCGCGCATTGTTTCATGCGTCTGTCTTGCTCAATCAAGGCATTTCAAGCGCAGTTGTCAGGGTATTAATTTCAGAATTTCAGGACGTACTTCCACGGCTGCAGATGAAAGCAATTCCTTTACTCTTTCTTGCTACCGGCCTCGTACTTTGCTGAACTTGCGTCGAACAGCTTTATGCTATTCGTCCGCTTTCGCGGAGTTCGGGAGGTAGAAACAGTAGGTTCGAAAATACTGCCGAGCCGCGCGAGTCCTCGCGTGCTGGCGGATCTGTCAAGGTTACTTGAAAGGTTTCGCTGGCCCGCGATTCTCGAAAGGCAGAGCAGTAGTGCGATCGTTATTAAGTAGCATTATAAGTAGTTCATTAGTTCTATTGATTATGAGTATTAAAAGCTTGAAAGAAAACGTTTCGATACGCGTCGCCGCGGGAGCCGTCGGTATCACGATGGTCGCCGCGCTTCTCGGTTCGGCTCTTCCTGCGCAGGCGGCGTATCTCACTTCCGCGCAGATTCAGTCGATCGTCTCGCTTCTCCAGTCCTTCGGGGCGGATGCGACGACGGTCGCGAATGTGCAGGCGACCCTCATGGGCCAGGCAACGACGGGCACCACCGGAACAACGGGCACGACCGGCGCTATGGCCGAGGGGTGCTACGCCTACACGCGTAAAATCACGATCGGTTCGAGGGGCAGCGATGTCATGATGCTTCAGGAGTTCCTGAATGCGCATGGCGCGATGGTCGCTTCGACCGGCGCGGGTTCTCCGGGCAGCGAGTCGCGGTACTTCGGCGCGCTCTCCCAATCGGCGCTCGCGCGCTGGCAGGCGGCTAACGGCGTCTCGCCGGCGTCCGGTTACTTCGGTCCGATAACGCGCGCGGCTATCGCTTCGGCGTGCGCCAGCGCTCCGACCGGAACCACCGGCACGACGGGCACCACCGGAACAACGGGCACGACCGGAACCACCGGTACTCCGACCTTGAGTGGTGTTGGTCAATTGACCGGCCTCACGGGCGCAGGTGCAATTGAGTCGTCGCTCAATGCTGGCGATCCTTCGACTGCGGTCGTGGGCGTCCAGGGCGAAGTCAGCGATGGTGATCTCCAGCTTCAGCGCGTTGATGTCAACTTCGACATGAGCGGCTCCAGCGGCTCGACCGACCTCAACAAGTACGTCTCGAGCGTGGATCTCTATGTGAACGGCAATAAAGTTGCTTCCGTTGATCCGGCTTCCGGCAGCGAGAGCAGCAAGGTATGGAGCTACCGCTTCACGAACTTCACCAATAATGTCGTTCTCCAGAGCGGCACGACCGCCAACATCTCCGTTCAGGTAACGCCGGTCACGACGATTGGCGCGAATGAAGATGGTAAGTCAATAACCGCGACCATTCCGTCTGACGGCATTCGCGTGCTTGACGGTTCTGGCATCTCCGACACGTACGGCGTGGCGAATGGCGAGTCCGAGACCTTCTCGGTCAACTCAGCTACCACCGGTACGCTTACGGCCTCTGAGGCAAGCAACAATCCGAGCGACACTGTCGTGACGGTTGATGCAAACAATGAGACCACGAATGTGCCGCTTCTCGGCTTTAACCTTCGCGCACGGAACCAAGACATCAAGGTTACCAATCTTCCGGTTGAGGTATGTGACGGCACCGCGACCACCGGTGTGAGCGATTTTGTTCAGAGCATCACGCTTAACAGCGGTTCAACGCAAGTCAACACGATGAGCGTTCCGACAGGCACCGGCAAGTGCGCCGATGTTGTCTTCCAGAATGTCAATCAGACCGTGAGCCAGGATTCGACACAGAACTACACTCTTACCGCGGACATCAAGAAGCAGAGCGGTAATTACAACAGCACGGGCGAGACGCTTACCGCCTCGACTACGGGCACCGACACCAACTGGGATGTTTCCGACTCTCAGGGCAACTCGGTGACGCCGGGCGGATCCGCTCAGGGCGGCACCATGGCGCTCCAGACGACCGGCATCCAGCTTTCGCTCGTTAGTGCTCCGGCGCCGACGGACGTAACGCACCAAGGCGCTGCGGATACGTTTACCTCGACAATTGAGTTCACGATACAAGGCGATCCGAACAGCGATCTGTACATCCCGATGGCGGTTGCTTCCAGCACCACAGCTCAAAACAATGAGACGACCTGGACCCTCGCCGACGGATCTACGGCTGGTGTTAAGTCCACCTCCGGTGCTTTGCAGCCGCAGGATGGCAGGCAGTCGTACGACACCACGACCGGCTACAAGATTCCGGCTGGCTCGACCCGCACCTTCACCCTTACGGTGACCGGTACGGCGAATGTCTCGGGCTTGGCTGGCATCAAGTTGACGGGCACGAGCTATAGCACTACTGGTGCGGCTAACAGTTACACGTCGACCTACTCGACGGGCCTCTCTAGCTTCCAGACCGGTCTCGTGTCGATCACTCAGTAAACGGGTTAGCGCGTACTGCGCGCGACTCTCCAGCCGGGAATTTGGTCCGGCAAACAGAGAGGAGACAACGGAAGTTCGGGAGTCCTTGGGAATTATTCCCTCGAACTCCCGACTCCTTCCTCTCAAACCCAAAAAGCCACCCTTTTTGCCACTCGCGAACCGGGTGGCTTTTTGCGTACCTCCCCGCAACCCCCCCTTTTTTTACAAAGGACCGTCCTCTGTATACCGGTATACAGAGGACGGT
>JBOHOA010000078.1:0-7098 GCA_050730975.1 Minisyncoccia bacterium | reverse complement strand
CCTACCCGCAGGAAAAAGCATGATCAAATACCGGTACAAGAAAGCTCGGCTGCTTTTTGCAGGCATTAATCCTCACCCGGGCTCCCATGATCGAGGGGTGCCTTTTCAAACAACAAATTATTTTGGTACCTGCTCGCGCGGGCGGACCTCATCAATGAAACTATTGAAGACCTGAGGATTGATGCAAAGTTGCGAAAGATATACAAAGAAAAATTCAATCAAGTATACGGGCTTGGCTTCATAAATATAATCGACCGGCCAACGCGCGACATCACCGGGATTAAGAAAAATGAAGAACTGCCGGGACGTAAGAAGATTTTCCGCATCATACAAAAAGAGAAACCGAAGGTCGTATGCTTCATCGGCAAAGTCGCCTATGAGAAGTACGTCGGATCAAAAGACTTTACTTTTGGCTGGCAGAAAGAAATCGCCGCATCGAGAGTTTTCGTCATGCATTTTCCCTTGCGCGGCGAGGCTATTATTAGAGTTCGGGAATTGCAAAAGATAAAACGAGCTGCCTCACCTGTATGACCATTATTATTGAAGTCATCGGATTTATCGGTAGCGGTCTCGTCATATGGGCCTATATGCCGCAAATCGAGCAGCTCATACGAGAGCACTGCTCTGTCGGTATCAGCCGCAAAGCGTATGCAATATGGTTCATCGCCGCCATATTTCTTCTGGCGCACGCGGCGTTAAGGCGGTTCCAGCCTTGTACCAGACCTCCAGCCAATCTTGGTGGCGTATAATTGGTGTCGTATGACGATTGGAGAGAAAGCATCGATACCAAATCTCGCGCTCAAATCCTTTGAGAAGCTTGTAGGAGAATGGGCAATTACGGGATCTCATCCCTATCTCCCCGGCACTATTCTCCACGGACGCGCATCAGTCAGTTGGCTGGAAGGAGGCGCTTTCCTGATTATGCGTTCGGAGATTGATAAGCCTGAGTTTCCGCAAGGCATTGAGATTTTTGGTAGTGATGATGCTGCCAAGGGTTTATACATGCTGCATTTCGATGAGCGCGGCATATCACGAAAGTACGACGTTACTTTCAAAGAAAACGGACTCAGGTGGTGGCGTGATGACCCTGCTTTCTCTCAACGATTCACGCTCACAATCGAAGATGACGGAAATAAGATGAGAAGCAGGGGAGAGATGTCACGTGACGGCGGTGCTTGGGAAGGAGATCTGGAACTTACCTACGATCACTTAGTGAGCTGAAACTGGTTCCAACATCGTACCAGACGGCCAGCAGCCATATTACAATTCAAGTGACTACGACGCGTTGAATTCCTAATGTAATAGTTAATTATATGAAAAATTGGTTCTCATGGGGCACACCAACTGGTTTGGGTCTTTGGCTCGTTGCGTGCGGATTGTTCTTTTTACTCCTACATTACGCAGGGCTGCTGCCGTAATATCGATTTCATAATTGAATTCTGCGATTAAGCGGCTTTTGGCTGGCCATCTGGAACGATGTTGGAACCTTTTTGGAGCGAATAGAGGAAGTCCTCAACTAACTAGCGCGTTGAGAGCTTTACTTAGTTTTCCGATCATATCTGCCACTGGGTCAATGGCGATTACGAGATCAAGCTCGAGCGGCCCGAGCAGGTTGAACAGGTACTGCCGCTGGTGCGGCAAAGCTACGAGTACAACAAATAGCTATGGCCATCCCCGTCCTCATTATTGATTACGTATCGCCTCAATCATTTCTTCACCACATGAAAGCCCGGGTGCGGACGGAATATCGCCAAGAGAACCCCGATGCCTTCCATCGCATTGAATGCGGGAAGCAAGACGACCTGCATAACCGTCCACCTAAGCCGCCTCCATTTGTTGGTGATTCCGTACTCATCGAGATTTGCTTTGAGTCCCATGAGATACAGGACCGCGAAGCTGGCGAATGAGAAGTTCGCAAGAAAATGGATAAATGGCGGCGTCGAGAAGCCGTAAAAGAAATGCGCTACGGTGTAGAGCGATGCGAACGGGGCCAGTGCCCAGAGAATCGTATTGATACCCAACGATAGGCGCCAAATCGGCTTGACCGGAGCGTAGAGCGAGACTTTAGCGAGACCCTGGAACCAGCGGCGGCGCTGTTTTACGAAATCGCCGAATGATTCGGTCGATTGCTCTTCAAGGTATCCATCTACCCAGCGGCAGCGGTACCCGCGCTCCATGGCGACAAGCGCCCAGAACGCATCTTCGGTAATTGAGCCATTCGGACCAAAATCAAATCCAACGGACTTTTCGACGTCATTGCGGACGACAATATACGTGCCGTGCAGACCGAAAAAGGTAACTCCGAGGCGATGCTGAAAATGGAAGCGGGCAAAATCGTCGCCGGTCCGCACGTTATCGGCAAGCGTCAAGAATGGATGCTTGGACCACTTGCGATGATACAAAATAGGGCCTTGTCCGATGCGCAGTTTGCCTGAAGCCTCTTCCTCCTGAATCATCGCGGCGATGCCTTTTATACCCGACGTGGTCAGCTGCGTCTCCTCATCGAGATGGACGATCCATGCATCGTCCGGCAATTTGGAATTTTCGAGTGCGTACTGCAATGCCCGCGCCTTGTACAGCGAGCCGCGCTTAGTTCGATAATCCTTAGGTACCGTAATGTACTGTAAGTCATTATTTGGCACTGGAAGATCAATGTTCTGCGTATCTGTAACTACCTCAATAGCATGAGGAAAGAGAGGCAATTTTTCCATCTCTATTTGGCACCGGCGTACCGTGTCCGTAAGTGCCTCGACATTGGTGCCGCGCGACACGATGCGAAACGACACCAGTTTCTGCATTGGGCGCACGCGGTCTAAATGATTTGGATGCTTGTAGGTTATGAGGCCCGCCAGACCCATGCTGCCGGGAATGACCGCCGTGATCCATAAGAGCGTCCCCCATGACCACGCTTCTTGGGGAAAGGTGTGGGGCTGGGTCCCCGCTGACCACAGAAAATCCTGGAGCGCGTAAAGCGATACGATCCCGGCGCACAGATAAAACAGGACATACATTCGGTGCCCGCTCAGCATTCCCAGCGCCCAATCGCGCTCGGGCTCCGGCAGGATGTGGGTCGTATGGGGCGCTAAGGATGGGTGATAGTTGGGTCGGGATTTTTGCATAAAAAAAAAGACCCTTTGGGTCCGAAAACAGACGGTACCATACTGTATATAGAATGTCCATAGGGGTTGTGTTATAGTATAGGCATGGTTCACGACCCTAAATTCACCCCTCAGTTAGGACACTGGATTTTTTGATATACCGAGACGGTTTCGGTGAACCATAATTGGACGATAAACTAAGAGTACTACATTGTCAATGGTGTGGGTTTATGATACCGTTCTTGCGGATACAGTAAGGAGAAAGCCCATGCCCCGACGGCAAGTGGTAGACATGCAGGGCCTGTTGGCCGCGAATCCGGAATATGCCCAAGCGCTTGCGCGGGGCGAACCGTGGGCACTCAAGCACGCGCAGCGGTGCGAATCGCTCAATAGCGGCGAGCCGGAGGAATTCCGGCGTCCGATCGACGGCAAACCGCGCAAGTGGTGCGGCGGTGCTTGTCCATATAAAGAAGGCTGCATCACCTGCGCGCTTCCGGAAGATCACCAGATGGCCCGGTTCAACCGCAAATACCCGCAGTACGAGGACTAAACCGGTGAAAGGAGGTACTAATGCCCAACATCGAACTGCATGGCTACGGACGGCAGGCCGACTCGATGAAGCGAAAAGTTCGTTTAGCACTTCGGGATCATCCCGACGCTAAGAGCGGAGAGATTATCACCACGACGTATTCCACCAAGGTGGAGGATTTCAAGGACAAGAAAATGCCGTTCCTCCGCATCGTCGCAACCTTCAAAGAACTTCCAGATTTGCTCGAACGGCTCCGGCCGCTCAACGAAGACATGGAAGTGATGCTGCTCAGGCAGTGGATTCCGAAGCAGACTTCTTAAGGACAAGGAGGAGCGAAAATGAGCGATCGAATCATGGGAATGACCCGCTCAAAATTGATTGCGGGAGCCGAACGAATGTTCTTCATCGGTATGCAGCACGGCTGGGTTATGGGCGAAAAAGGCGGCCCGTGGCTCGACGTCGAGGGATGGAAGGAGATCGTCTGCCCGGACGGTGAATGGGCCTGCATCGACCGGTGGGGCCCCGGCGGCGGCCATACGTTTATCGAGTTCGATTGCCGGCCCGTATGGGTCATGCGTCGAATCGAGAAACCGTATGCGCCGGAGGTAATTCCTCTCCTTAAGGAGACGCTTGCCCTAGAGTATCGGGCTGAGCGATTCCTGGGCGGTCGCGGCCCCACCACGCGCTTTTCGCCTGCATACGAGAAGCGCGCGCAGGAAATCGTCGACGAGATCAACGCCTCCGGCGGAAGGAAGGACAGCTCGCCCTTCTGGAACGGCAACGTCTACGGCAGTTTCGACTTCTATCTCAACGAGTGGGGCGGTGACTTCACGTACTTCAACGGCCGGGAGGGGATCTTCACCGAACGCTGCCCGCACGCTCCGAGCGAGCGGCCGCAGAATCGCGGCGGCGGTCCTTACTGGGGCGGACTGCTGGTCTGAACAACTAATTCCGGATATTCCGGTACCGCGCGAACCTTCGGGAACGCGCGGTTTTATTATGTTTAAGTGGGAGAAATCACGAAAAACTTGTAACATTTGTAACAAAACAGCCCGGCCGAGACACCTAAATTTGATACACTGAAAGTCCCCGAGAAAAGAGGCGGCATCAGCCGTTCCTGTTTTTGCCACTCCTTTTCGGGAGCTGTTCTATTCTTGAGATACTCAGCCCACAGCGGGCGCCATTTTTTTTGTGTGACGATGAGTAACGATACGCATCAATAAAAACCACTCGCACAAAGCGGGTGGCTCAACGCACTATTCTCTCCCTGCTAATTTCCGGCGCACGACTCCGTCGACGACCTTGACGGAGGCTGCGAGAGCTTCCTGCGCTGCCTCCAATTCGTTGCGGTATACCATAGCGGTTCCATACCCCCAGCCATTTAGGACAGAAGGTTCAGTTTCTTCTAAGCGTTTTTGGAGATCGACAGTGGTACGTCGGACAAGGGATATTTTTTCTGCCAGTCGGTGGCGCTGGTTGTTCGGATAAACAGTGCGTTTCTGAATAGGTAGACCATGTCGCTCGGACATGTTCACCACTTCATTGCGCAGACCGCGTAGGTTGACATCCCGTCGAAGCAAACGCTCCGCAAGCGGCAGCTGTAGATGCTCGGGTAGCCGCGATAGTTCGATTGCAGCGGAGACTGGAAGTCGCCGATTCGTCCCACGTTCGGGATCGAGGAGATCACGAACGGAAGGAGTCAATCTTCGTAGACCATACAGGTTGGTACAGTACTCCTTGGAGAAGCCGATCATCTCACCGATTTCTTGCATACCGAGTTTGAGCTGCTCGTGGGAAACCCGAATAGCGTCGGCGACTTCCAGAGCCGTATGACCCTCCCGATTGAAATTCGCGATAACCGACATGATGAACTGTGCGGCCTCATCGTCGACATCGACGATCATCGCGCGAAACGTCGGGAGTCCACCCATCAGGATCGCTTGCCAACGCCGTTCGCCATCGACTAGTTCACGGTCGTGTTGCTCTGCGTCTGGCGATACGATTCGAAGGTATCCCGGTGTTATTTGCCCGACCGACTTTATCGATTCCGACAATCGCAGCAGCCGTTCCGGATTGAAATATTTGCGCGGCTGGTTCCACATTCGGCGGATACGCTCCACAGCGACTTTGGGTTCATAGGTCGCATGAGAAATCGCGTTGCGCACGCGTTCGAGGATTGCGCGACCCTCTTGTGCCGTCTCGACTGCAGGGATAGGTGCGGTGGCCGATACAGGGAGGGGCGTTACCAGTCCCTCGGCGCGTTGAAGCATAGCGTACTCCCTTCGTTTGAGGTTGAAAAGATATGCAGAAGACCGTACTGAAAAACACAGTACTCGAAATAGGGTCACAGGACAAGCTGTTTCGCAGAATGAAGTTTTTGTGTAGAATCTAGCCAGAGAGTCAAGGAGATACCTGTGGAATCCTTCAACAAGGCGCTGGAAAGTGAAGTCCCGCGCCTACGAAGGTACGCGCGGGCTCTCACAAGAAATGTAATTGCGGCCGACGACTTGGTTCAATCAGTTCTTCTTAGGGCTCTCACAAAGCAGCATTTGTGGCAGTCCGGAACCGATCTTCGAGCGTGGCTTTTCACTATACTGCACAATGAATATGTCAATGACGTGCGTAGGGCGATACGGGAAGGAACCGCTGTCGAGGTAAGCGAATCATTGCATGCTGTCGATCGCACGGATAGTTCGGCAGAGCAAGAGTACCTCGATTTGGCGATGAGCGTGCTCCCGGCAGAGCAGCGGGAAGTGATTGAGCTTGTCGGACTCGAAGGGCTCAGCTACGAGCACGTCGCGATGGTTCTTAATATTCCGATAGGAACAGTGCGCTCGCGTCTTTCGCGGGGCCGTGAATTATTGCGAATGCTCTACTATGGCGTGGGTAAGGGTGAACCCGGCTATAACGGAGAAACACTCCGAGCTTTGGCCGCACGGATGAAGGTTCCGAAGAAATCCGCACCACGCTCTCACCCCGCACAGTTTATAGACGAGTGGCCGGAGGAATTTGCAGATGAATAATGAGGTGGGTATGCACTTCGCAGCCCACCAATTTTTATTCGTTTGATTTTTTGCTTTGATTGATTATTTTCCGCAACTGGAAGCGCTGTTGCCGAAAGCTTTTGCGGCGGGGCGCGAGCCGGAGTACGCACATTGGGCGAGCGGCATTAGGGACGATATTAGCCGCCCTGTTTTGTTGATATGTGTATTTATTCAGGGGATGCCGCAGATGTTTCCAAGGTATTGTCCTATTTTTAGAAATTGACTCCTTTTCTCACTAATGTTTAACTGCTAATGGAAGGAGGCTCATATGTCGGCCAAAGAAAAAAGGTCGGGTGGAAAATACAGCGGCAACCACACGACCGTAATTCCCGCCGCCGAAGTGATCTGCGACATCGCGAACGGTTGCGCCGAAGTGACACGGATCTCTCCCGGCTTCATTAAGGCCGGATTGCCCTCGGTACGAGGC
>JBOHOA010000077.1:0-3497 GCA_050730975.1 Minisyncoccia bacterium | reverse complement strand
GACTGATGTCGCGCTCATTCGTCGTTTTCAGAAGCGCGTGCAAGGGACCGGACTCATCCAGCGCATGCGCGGCCGCCGTTATTATTCGCGCGAGCAGTCGCGCGAAGTGCGCCGCAAGCATACGCTGAAAGTCCTCGAGCGCCGCGAGAATTTGCGCGAACTCATCAAGCTCGGCAAGGCCGTTGAGCCCGCACCGCGCCGCGGACGCCGCTGAGAGACGGATGCACGATGTCCCGTGAATCGAGTTTTTCTCTCACTAACAAAACCCGGAGCAACATTCCGGCTATTCCGTTTGAGCGCCTAAAAGACACTATTCTCGGCCGCGGCTACGAACTCTCGCTTGCGTTCGTAACGCCAAAAGATGCGCGCGCGATAACGCAGAAGACCAAGAAAAAAGACAAGCCGTCGAACGTCTTGGCGTTTCCGCTTTCTGATCGCTCCGGCGAAATTCTCATTTGCCCGGCGACCGCGCGGGCCGAAGCGCCGGAATATCACTGTACGCCGGACGTTTTTTTGGCCCGCTTGTTTATCCACGGCTGCTGCCATTTGGCCGGATACCGACATAGCGTTACAATGGAACGTGAAGAAAGTCGAATCGCATCTCGATTCGGCTTCTAGCTTCAGGTCCGCAGTTCGTCGTGAACGGCTTGCGGTGAGAAGCTGGCAATTAGGCGCTATGAATGAAATTGCTACCGGAATCGACGTTGGTACCCATCGGGTCAAGGTAGTAATCGCCGAAGCGCCGGATGACGTGCGTATGCCACCGCGCATCCTCGGCACCGGTTATGCCAAAAGCCAGGGCGTGAAGCGCGGCTGGATAGTTTCACCGGAGGATGCTGCCCGCTCCATCGCGGCCGCCGCGCGGCAGGCAGCCAAAGCGGCCAATGTTAAAAAAGTCCGCCGCGCGTTCGTTTCGGTCGGCGGCGAGGGGTTGCACGAACTCCTTTCCCGCGCCGAGTCGGTCGTCGAGCGCGGCGACAGCGAAATTACGGCGCGCGATATAGAGCGCGTTGGCGCGGCGAGCGAAGCGGCATTGTCGCCGGCGATGCTCCAGAATCGGCGGATTTTGCACAACATCGCGCTGCGCTATTCTCTCGACGGGGTCCGGTTTCTCGGCAAAAATCCGGTCGGTGTCAAAGCGGCCAGGCTCGGCGTCGAGTCGATTTTTTTTGCCGCGCAAAAAAAGCATGTCGACGACCTCGGCGAGGCGCTCGGAATTGCGGGCATCGAGGCGGAGGATGTGGTTGCCGCGCCGCTGGCCGCCAGCTTTGTCGCGCTTACCAAGCCGCAAAAGCGCGTGGGCGCGGCACTTCTTGATATCGGTGCCGAGACTTCGACGCTCATTGTATTCGAAGACGAACTTCCGGTTTCAACGATCGTCTTCCCGCTTGGAGCGGACGACGTTGCCGCCGATCTGGCGCTTGCGCTTAAAATTCCGCTTGAGGAAGCCGTTGAACTCGCACGCGGCGCCGTCATTGGTGCATCGTATAGTCAGCGCAAAGTAGACGAGACCGTCGACAAACGCCTCGCCATTATTTTTCGCGCGGTCGAAGGGCACCTGAAGAAGTTGGAAAAAAACGGCCTATTGCCCGCGGGCATTCAGCTGGTGGGCGGCGGTTCGCAACTTGGGCCCGCGCCCGCCGTCGCGCAAAAAATTCTGAAGCTCCCGGCGCGTGCGGCACCGCTTTCTCTTGGCGAGTCGGGCCGCGGACAACTGAATGACGGCTCGTGGGCCGTTGCGTACGGCCTTACGGTTTGGGGCCTCAACAATAAAGAAGAATACGAACTCGCCGATCGCGGCGTTACGCGCGAGTTATTCGGCGGCGTCTGGCGATTTGTAAAAAAATTCCTGCCATGATTCTGGCAGCGCGTTTTCAAGCTACTTATTTCGCCTATCTATTACTCTAATGTCAATACGCTTTGCTTTCTTCTTATGAATGCTATACTGCAATGACTTTACAAACCGGACGATAGCCCCTCACGTATGCCTCAAGTAAAACCAGAGATCGAAGCGTTTGCACGGATTCGGGTCGTCGGCGTCGGCGGCTCCGGCAAGAACGCGGTTAATCACATGATCGAGACCAAGGTCCGCGGCGTTGATTTTATTTCCGTCAACACCGACGCGCAGGATCTGCAGAGCTCCGCGGCCAAGAAGAAAATTCATATCGGCAAAAATCTCACGCGCGGCCTCGGCGCCGGCATGAATCCCGAACTCGGCAGGCGCGCCGCCGAAGAGACTAAGGAAGAGATGCAGCAGGCGCTCAAAGGTTCGGATATGGTGTTCATTGCCTGCGGCATGGGCGGCGGCACCGGCACCGGCGCAGCGCCGATTATCGCCCGCGCAGCCAAGGAGTTGGGCGCGCTCACAGTCGGCGTGGTAACGAAACCGTTTTCGTTCGAAGGGCAGCAGCGCGCCAAGCTTGCCGAAGCCGGCCTCGACGATTTGCGCAAGGAAGTTGACGCGCTCATCGTCATCCCGAACGACCGGCTGCTCGCGACCGTTGCCAAGGACACGACACTCAAAGCCGCGTTTGCCATTTGCGACGACGTGCTTCGGCAGGCGGTCGAAGGTATCTCGGATCTCATCACGCATCCGGGCGACATTAATGTCGACTTTGCCGACGTGCGCGCCATTATGGAAAGCGCGGGCTCGGCGCTCATTGGCATCGGCAAGGCGTCGGGAGACAAGCGCGCCGAAGAGGCTGCACGCATGGCCATCTCTTCTCCGCTCCTTGAAATTTCGATAAACGGAGCAAAGGGTGTGCTGCTCGCGGTCGCCGGCGGCGATGATCTCGGTATGCTCGAAGTCGAGGAGGCGGCAAAAATTGTAACCGAATCGGTCGACCCGAATGCCAAGATAATCTTCGGCGCATCACGGGACGACAAACTCAAGAAGGGCGAGGTCAAAATTATCGTCATCGCCACGAATTTTCCGGTCGGCACGGGCGCGCCTTCGCGTTCGGGACAGCTGTTTTCCTTCGGCGGCCGCGAGTCGGCATCCGCGGTCGAACGTGAAAAAGATCGCGACGCGGACCTCTCCGCCATCGGCAAGATTTACAACGTAATCTCGTCGGCAAAGGATACGCCCACGCCGTCGACGCCCCTCGAGGCGCCTACCAAAGAAAAAGATCTCCCACTCTCTTCTGCGGACATTCCCAAAAAAGAGTCAACACCCGAATCGAAATCGTCGATTAAAAAAATCGATGATGATGAATGGGGGCCGGTGCCGTCGTTTCTGCGGCGTCCAAAAATAAAATAGCTGCTAGAATTAATTTGTGAGTAAACGCATAATTTCCTGCTGGAAATTTGCTCCCAGTTGCGCCGTCGCGCTCCGTGAGTTACTCAAAATTAGCTCTCGCTCACGCGGTCCGGGCAACATACGCATTGGCTCGTTGACTTTGTAAGGCTTTCCAAAATCAGAAGCTCGCGCACGCGTCAATGCAACGTTCGCCTAGTTTGATGGTAGAATCTCTCCATGTTTGACCTTGCAATAATTG
>JBOHOA010000076.1:0-1899 GCA_050730975.1 Minisyncoccia bacterium | reverse complement strand
TTTTCTACCAACTCGCCGAGAAACCTCTGTTGCGCCAGAACACTTGCCTTGATGGCCGTGACTTGCGCCGCGTCGATCCCGCGCACCGATTCCACGGGGCTGGGACTAACGCTCGGCGGGACGCTGGCGACCGCGCTCGTAGCTTGGGCCTCGGGGATTTTCGGAGGGGCGGCGGCGATGCGTGGCGAGATGTTGGGCGCCACGACCGGA
This sequence comes from Minisyncoccia bacterium, assembly GCA_050730975.1. Lineage (GTDB taxonomy): Bacteria > Patescibacteriota > Minisyncoccia > Phycocordibacterales > SBAW01 > JAKALC01. The sequence goes on along the minus strand of JBOHOA010000076.1, from coordinate 1,689 downwards.
GCGGCCGCCGGTGCGGCAGTGGCGGCCACGGAAGCCTGGGTGTTCTTGCTTGGGGTCGCCGCCTCGCTACTCTTGGGCCGGGGCCCGGCCGTGCCGGAAAGCTCGGCCAGGATCTCCTCGAGCGGCGCCAGGCGCGCGGCGTTGACCAGCCGCAGCAAGCCCATCTCCAGATGCAACCGTGGATCGGGCTTGCGCCGCAAATCCTCTTCGGTCTGGAGCAGAATCTCGAAAAAGCGCGTCAGATCCTCTTCGCTAAAAAGGTTGGCGGCGCGCGCCAGCCGCGGCCTTTCTTCGGCGGGGGCAGGCACCAGTTCGGTATTCGCGCCGCAAATCCGGGCGATCAGCAGATTGCGGAAGTGGCCGATCGCTTCATGGCAGAACTGCTGCAGGTTCTGCCCCTCGGCCAGCAGCCGGTGCACTAGCGTCAGAACCTTCTCGGCGGAATGCGCGTCAATGGCCGCCACAAGTTCGTCGAGGGTCTCACTGGGCACAACGCCCAGCAGTTCGCGCACCTGCGCTTCGGTGATGGCGGCTCCGCAGTAGGCGCGGGCCTGTTCGAGCAGCGACAGCCCGTCCCGCAGGCTGCCGTCGGCCGCGCGCGCCATCACGCCCAGGGCTCCGGGCTCGGCATCCAGTTCTTCCTTTTTGGCGATGTCGGCCAGGGCGGCGGCGATTTCCGAAAAGGAAAGGGCCCGAAAGTGAAAGTGCTGCGAGCGCGATCGGATGGTGTCGGCCAAATCCTCCGGCTGCGTGGTGGCCATCACGAAGACCACGCGTTCCGGGGGCTCCTCGAGCGTCTTGAGCAGGGCATTGGACGCTTCGGTCGTGAGCATGTGGTCTTCGTCCAGAATCACGACCTTGTAACGCCCGCCGGCGGGGGCGTAGCGAACCATGTCGCGCAGTTCGCGCACCTGATCGATGCCGCGATTGGAGGCGGCGTCAATTTCGATGACGTCCAGGGAGTTTCCGGCGGCGACCTCGCGGCAGGAGTCGCATTCGTTACAGGGTTCCGGCGTGGGACCGTGGACGCAGTTGAGCGCCTTGGCAAGAATTCGCGCGGTGGTGGTTTTCCCCACGCCGCGGGCGCCCGAAAAAATATAGGCGTGGGCCACCACTCCCCCGCGAATGGCGTTGGACAAGGTGCGCAGCACGTGCTGCTGCCCCACCACGTCGGAGAAAGCCCTGGGACGCCATTTGCGCGCGATCACTTGATGGTTCATGGAATTGGGGGCGTGGGATTCGCCGCCGATGAGAGGAACTTCGGGTACTCCGCAGCACACGAAACGGTCCCGCTACCGTTGCTCCCTTCCGGGCCTGGCGGGGTTCGCGGGGAGTCGTCGCACAGATCCCGAAGTTCCACGCATCGGCGGGAAATCCGCCCGCCATCGGAGTCTAGCATAGCGTTCGGGCGCGCGGAAGCGCGGGCCGACGATGGCCACAACGCAAATTCCGATCAGCGTCGAGAAGTTTCAGGGGGGCTGCTTGGGGAAGGCCATATGCCATTAGCACATTCAGTGGCACGGTAGATGCCATATTGAAGGGGAGAAGCGAAAGATATGTGGTTTCGCGGACGCCAAGGGATGACGCGTCCGTGGACCGTTAACCTATTAAATAGAAGCAGGTTACGTGATGGGTAGGAAGGCTAGTCCTTTTTGCTACTGCCGACGGCGATCGGGGGCGTGTACGACA
>JBOHOA010000075.1:0-6572 GCA_050730975.1 Minisyncoccia bacterium | reverse complement strand
ATCCAGCTGTTTTTCGAATTGTATTTTGTCTTATTTTTGTATGTGTATTCCTTCCTGACGAACGACTTTTCTTCATTCATTTCCGGTATCGTCGTCGTTTCGACCATATTTGTGGTGCAAATCTTCTTCGAGGAAGGCGCCGAGCGTTCGTGGAGTCTATATTTATTGGCACCTATCGGCTGGCTCCTCTTTTATATTACGACGGTTGTGGAATATAATACGCTCATTAAGTCCCTTTGGGGTTCCGTTACCCATCAGGCCGTCACATGGCAGCGTTGGGAGCGCAAGGGCTGTCTTGACGAGTTTGTTTCTACCTAAAGGTATGTCATTTTTGAGTTTCAACATTCGATTTTATGTCGCGACCGTGATCGGGCTTGTCGTTTTGGCCGGCGCGGTCATCGGCACGGCCTTCTTGCCGCATCTCTTTTCCGCGCGTGTCGCGATTAACGCGCCGTCTGCGGGTGCTGCCGATATTCAAACCCTCGATACCAAACTTGGGTTAGGAGACGCGCCGGGGCCAAATGGTCAGCATCCTGCTTCTTCCGCGGGCGCTCTGTCAGCGCCTGCGGCGGCCAGGCAAACTATCACCTCGACGCCCGCGGGTGTGGGGGTCGCCGGCTGTTCGCTTTCTTTTTCGGTTACGCCGTCGGTTTCCGCGAGCGGCATTACGTATGCGTTCGTGCTGCAGAACGCGGGCAAATCATCTTGCGAGGGCGCTTCTTTTTCCGTCTATTACGATTCTAACGAATCGTTTGTTTCGGCTGCGCCGAAACCGTCGGCCAGCAATTACTATTGGAAAATCGGAACGCTGCGTGCCGGAGCCAAGTACGACGTTTCGATTATCACGAAAGAGGGAAGCGGCGACGCTATCCACAACGAGGCATGTGCGACTGCCGATAATGCGCCTCAGGATGCCTGCGTCGATTCTTATCCGACGAGCGGAGGAGTTGCTAAAAACGCCGCTGCGGCCACTTCTCCCGCTGCGGGGGCGACCGCGTCCGGAAGTTCGTATCCGGTGCCGGCCGGCAAGGAATTCGGTGTCTGGGTATGGGATTATCCCGATCAATTGACCGCGGCGCAAGCGGAAAATCTTCTCGAGCAGGCCAAGGAGGCCGGCATGAATGCAGTTTATATTACCGTCGACGATTATCTCAACATTTTCTCGCTTCCCGCCGGCGCGAGCAAAAACGCAAAGACGGCGAACTATTTCTCCGCTCTCAACCGTTTTATCGTTGACGCGCATACTCTCGGCATCGCGGTCGACGTTGAAGGCGGGGCGCGCGACTGGGCCGAGCCGCAAAATACCTGGAAAGGGTACGCGCTCATTTCCATGGTAGCGCAATACAACGCGCAGTATCCGAACGCCAAGATTCGGGCCCTGCAATACGACGTCGAATCCTATCTCTTACCGCAATACGCAAGCGATCAAGCTGGCGTACTGACGCAGTTCGTGGCGTTCATCGACGAGTCTGCATCGCGCATGAAAAGCGTCGACGCAGGATTTTCGGTCGTGATTCCGCATTTTTACGATTCGACCCAAGCTTGGACGCCGGAAATTCCTTATGACGGCGTGACTGCGTATCCGTACACGCAGCTCTTTAGCGTCTTGGCACAAAAGCAAAACAGTACGCTCATCATTATGGCCTACCGTAATTTCTTCACCGGCTCCGACGGCGTGCAAGAGCTCGCCTCTCCCGAACTTCAGGAAACATCCTCCGGTGGGTCCGCGACGCGTGTCATTATTGCGCAGGAAACCGGCAACGTGCAGCCGGGCTACGTCACGTATTACGGCGAATCGAGGGCCGATTTCTTTTCCGGCCTCAGCGCGATCTATGACGGATTTTCGAACTATTCCGCGTTTGCCGGAACGGCAGTTGATTATATTGATCCGTTTTTGGCCCTGAAATAATTTCGACACATATGCTTAGCTGCGTAGCGCGGGTTGTATACCACGCAACGAAAGCGCGCTGCCGTCTCCATTTTGTTATCGCGTCGCCTGCAGGTACAATGTGGAGATGGATCCTCAAGTAGAAGCGCCCGCGAGCGCGGTGACCGAACAAATTGCGCACCATTACGAGGTCGAGGTTAAATCACTCCTCGGGAGCGAAGACAAGGTTAAGGCCCTCAAGCTCGCGATGCTGAAGGTCGACCCCGGCACGAAACTTTTTTCGACGAGCAAGCAGCTCAATCATTATTTCGAAGGCGGCAATCTCGAGGCGCTCGCCGAATCGGTGGCGTATCGGTGCCTCTCTGAAGAGAAGTGCCTCAACTTCGTCGACGTCGCCAAAAAGGCAAAAACCTTTTCGGTGCGCACGCGCCAAAAAGACGGCGCGGTCTTTTTCGTCGTCAAGGCATCCGTCGACGACGGCACGAGCGAGAACGGCGTCTCGCGCATCGAGTTCGAGGAGAACGTCACGATTCCGCTCGATGCGCTCGATTCGCTCATTCTCGGATCCGGATTTACGTACCAGGCCAAGTGGTCGCGCGAGCGCGAGGAATATTCGTGCAAAGGCGTTACGGTATGCATCGACAAGAACGCCGGCTACGGATATCTCGCCGAGTTCGAGCGAGTCGTCGACCATCCGAGCAAAATTCCGACCGCGCGCGACGAAGTGCGCGCGCTCATGCATGAGCTCGATGTGGAAGAATTGCCGCAGGACAGGCTCGAACGGATGTTCAAATTTTACAATGCGCATTGGGAGGAGTATTACGGCACCGACAAAACGTTTTCAATCGACTAGTCGATTGAAAACGTTTTGGAATAAAGATGCAAGAATTACGAATAAAGAATAATTCCGTACTGCGTTTATTCTTGAATCGTGCTTCGTGAATCGGTTATGTTTCTAAGCGACATCGACATCAAAAAAGCTGTGAAGAGCGGCGATATTACGCTGAAGCCGTTCGACGAAAAGCGCTTGCAGCCGGCATCGTACGACATCCTCCTCGGCGATACGTTTTTCGTAACCGACGCGCATGGCAGCGCCTATATCGATCCGGTACGCAAAGTGTTTCCGAAGATGCAGAAGTTCGTGGCCAAGGGTCCCGAAGGATTCGTGCTGCATCCCGGCGTGTCGATTCTCGGCTACTCGCAGGATTTTTTCGGCTCGGATAAATACTTGATAGAAGTGAATGGCAAATCCAGCCTTGCCCGCATCGGCCTCCTTGTGCACAATTCCGCGGCGCTCATCAATCCCGGGCATTTTCTCAACGTCGCGCTCGAGCTCTGCAACCTCAACCACGTGCCGATAATTTTGCACCCCGGCATGGCGATAGCGCAGCTCACGTTCTCGCCGCTCTCGTCGGCACCCGCGCAGGATTACAAAGAAGTCGGCCGGTATTCGAAGAACAATATCAAGGGCTACGTCGAAGCGCGCACAGCGGCAAAGAAAAAATAATTTTGTATGATTTAATCTCGGGACATAGGGGCTTTCTACCAACTAACCATTGCCAACTATGAACACATCTCATCCCGAACAACAATATCTTGATTTGATGCAGGAACTCCTCGATACGGGAGACCGGCAAGTCGACGCGGGCCACGGCAAAGCGACGATCGGCGTATTCGGCCGGCAAATCCGTTTCGATCTCTCGCAAGGATTTCCTCTTTTAACGACAAAAAAAGTTTATTGGAACGGAGTACTCCACGAGCTCTACTGGTTTTTGTCTGGCCAGAACAACATCAAATATCTCGTCGACAACAACGTACATATTTGGGACGACTATCCGTATCGCGTCTATGAGGAGTATGCCAAGAAGGGGGAATGGCCGGACCTTTCCAAGGAAGCATTCATCGAAAAAATTAAAACCGACGATGCGTTCGCGCGCGAGCATGGTACGCTCCGCCACATTTACGGCGAGATGTGGCGCGCGTGGCCGGCCGCGGATGGCCGCACGGTCGACCAGCTCGCGTGGGCGATACAAGAATTGAAAGACGACTCGTCTTGTCACAACGCTATCGTCACAAGTTGGAATCCGGAATATCTCTACACTATGGCGAAGCCCGAAGACGCGAATAAGTTTCCGATTTGCCACAATATGTTTCAGTTCAATATCAAACACGGCAAATTGTCGCTGCAGCTCTACCAGCGCAGCGCCGACATATTTCTCGGCGTGCCGTTTAACATCGCGAGCTATGCGCTTCTGTGCATCATTGTTGCCAAAATCATTGGGCGAGAACCGGGCGAATTCGTACACACATTTGGTGACGTGCATTATTACGAAGATCATCTCGAACCAATGCGCGAGCAGCTTACACGCGAGCCGAAAGCGTTTCCGAAAGTCACCATAAGCGACGCGGTCACGAGCCTCGACACGTTCCGCCCCGAGCACGTGACGCTTGAGGGTTATGATCCGCACGGTGCCATCAAGGCCGAGTTTACCGTTGCCGGCCTTCGTTCGCTCGACAACAAACCGAGCGGGGTGAATGCGAAAACTCGCAATGGCTAATCCGGAATTCGGCGGTACATTTTGTTTGCATGCGCCGTTTTTTGCTATACTCACGCCATGATCTAATCCCCATCCATTTTTAGAAGCTAACCGGCACTATGATATATCTATAGTGCGCGCGAATCAGATTATGGAAAAAATGGATTCATACGACTACATCGAGCGGCAGGACAAGGAAGTGTTCGCCGCGATCGAGGGCGAAGAAAAAAGGGAAGCGGAAGGATTGGAGCTCATTCCGTCGGAAAATTACGTATCGCGCGCGGTGCGCGAGGCGATGGGATCGATATTTACCAACAAATATTCCGAAGGCTATCCGGGCAAACGCTACTACGGCGGACAAACCTATACCGACGAGGTGGAACAAATCGCTATAGATCGCGCCAAAAAATTATTTAACGCCGATCATGCGAACGTGCAGCCTTTGGGCGGCGCGGCCGCAAATGTCGCTGCGTATTTTGCCTGGCTCGAGCCGGGCGACACGGTCCTTGGAATGGACCTCGGGCACGGCGGCCATTTGACCCACGGCAGCCCGGTCACCTACATGGCGCGGCTCTTCAACTTCGTGCGCTACAAAATGAAAGACCCGGACACGGGCGAAATTGATTACGAAGAAATGCGCGCGATCGCGAAGAAAGAAAAACCAAAAATTATTCTCGCCGGATTTTCCGGTTACTCCCGCGAGCTCGATTACAAAACGATAGGCGAGATCGCGCGCGAGGTTGGGGCGGTGGCCATGGCCGACATGGCGCACGTCGCCGGGCTCATTGCGGGCGGCGTTGCCAAAAATCCGTTCGATTACGGCTTCCAGATAATCACGACGACGACGCACAAAACGCTGCGCGGTCCGCGCGGCGGCATGATCCTGAGCAAGGGCGTCGTTTCGAGCCCACTCAAAGCGCCGGAAAAAACGATAGAAAATTTGCCGACCCTGATCGACCGCAGCGTGTTCCCGGGATTCCAGGGCGGCCCGCACATGCACCAAATCGCGGCCAAAGCCGTGTGTTTCGGCGAAGCGCTCACGCCGAGTTTCAAACAATACGCGGCGCAAATTCTCAAAAACGCCAAGGCTATGGAAAAAGTTTTTACGGATGCGCATTGGCGGCTCATAGGCGGCGGCACGTCTAATCATTTGCTCTTGGTCGACGTATTTTCGTCTCTCGGCATCGGCGGTAAAGAGGCCGAAGAAACGCTCGACCGCGTGGGCATCACGCTCAACAAAAATGCGATTGCAGACGATACCCGCAAACCGTTCGATCCTTCAGGCATTAGGCTCGGGAGCCCGGCCCTGACGACGCGCGGTCTCAAAGAAAAAGAAAGCGCGCGCGTCGCCGAGCTCATCGTCGAGGCGCTCGTGAATCGCGCGAATGAAGCGAAGCTTGCAAATATCCGCGAGGAGATAAAAAATCTTTGCGCCACGTTCCCGATTCCGGATTCGTTCCTATAACCCTTGCCAGCAGGTCATTTTGTTGGTTGTATAGATAGGTGGATATTACGCTTACTAAAGAACAAGTACTGACGCTCCTGCGGCTCGCGTATCTCGGCAACTGGCTTGGCAATTCAGAGCGCGTGGGTGATTCGGACGATCCGCTCATTACCGAATTCGACGAGTTGCAAAAAAAACTGTTCGCGCTTGCCGGCGTTCCCGAGCGCGCGATAGAAGAAGACACGCTTGTGGGGCGGCTCGTCGAGGAGTATCGAGACGACGTGTTTTGGGATGAGTTGAGCGAGCGTCTCGCACATCGCGATTTTGAGCGGCTCTGGGATCTGTGCCCGGACCGTGATACGCTCTCGCCGCAGATGCAGCGCGAATTTGAAAAAATCCGCGAGCGCTACGATCGCGAGCTCGAAGAGAGCGGCATCGACCGGCTCGAAGTCATGCGCACCATCGACGACGTGCTCGGCGAAGAGTTCCCCGACAAGGAAGAATGAGGTATCCTTATTGAAGAGCAGCACCTTTGTCGCAACTTCGGGAGATCGCATGTCGAAAGAGACGATCTAGCAGCAGATGTTCGGGGTACCAGGCCGGCGTTTGTCACAAACAAGCGCCGGCCTTCACCTTTGATGCGGTACACTTACATCGTGTCTTTTTTGGGTACGAAAAAAATACTTGCCCTGTGGGCCAAGTA
>JBOHOA010000074.1:0-6030 GCA_050730975.1 Minisyncoccia bacterium | reverse complement strand
CCGACCGCTGCGGCAAGCGACGAGCTTGATACTTTGTTGTTGAAGGTATTCCAGTCAGTACTAGTGAGGAGGCCGCGCGAAGCGGCGGATGCGTTCGGCAGATTGAACGTGAACGTGGTACCGCTGTTCGTAACGGAAAAATTATTGCCGCTCGTCGAGGTGGCTATCGTGAGGGCGCCGGTTTGTGGGGAGCCATACTGCTCAGCGAGAGAGGAGACGCCGTTCTCGATAGTCGAGGTCGAAGTCCAGGCCGGCCTACCGTTAAGATAGGCCAAAACATATCCAGGCGTGCCGGGCGAAGTGGTAGCCAGCACGGTTGTGCCGGTGCCATAGAGGAGCGCGCCCCTGCCGACCGTACTCAAGCCGGTACCGCCGCCGGCAACGTTGAGCGTGCCGCTTACCGACGCCGGAGCAAAGGTGAAAGTCGTACCGGTATTGGTTATGGCGTTCGACAACGTGAGGCCGTTGAACGTTGTGGGCGATGAGGTGGCAAGCGTGATGGCACCGGTCGTCGAAGCGCCGTAGGTCTGCATGAGGGACGCAACGCCAGCGCCGTTAATGCCGCAGTCGCTTCCGCTGGTAGAAACATTTCCTTCGGTATCAATATGAAGACATTCTTTCGGCTGCGTGGTGTTGAGACCGGAAATGACGAGGTGCGAGGTTGTGGTGGTGCCGGCCACGGCAAGCGCGGTCGTCGAAGCGCCGGCATCGAAACTCTGGAGTGCACTCCAGTTGTTGGCGCTCGCCAAATTAAGAGCGATAGTACCTCGGGTAGTAATGGTGCCGCCGGTCAGCCCCTGCCCGGCAATAACCGACGACACACTGCCGCCGCTCGAAACGCTCCCACCGCCGCTATAAATTATTGGCTGCTTTACCGAAATCGTCGGTTGGTTGGACGTACCGCCAATTACAACGTTCGATGAACCAGAAAGGATCGTATTAACGACATTAGAAGCAAAAATTCGACCCGCGCTAAGGTTCACATCAGCCCCGCTCGTGGTAATACCACCGAGTGCCGCGAGCGATCCATCGAAAGTGCCGCTGCCGCGCGACCGAAGGCCTGCGGCGAACTGTGCAGAACCCGAGACAGTGAGCGATTTGGAGAGGTCGAGAGGTACATTAATGCCGAGCGTACCGAGCGGAGAAAAATCAGGCCGCGCCACATCGGTTCCGGAAATCGCAAGCGGCGTTCCGGTCGCCACCGATATTTTTGGTGTCCCCGAACCAGCCGGAGACGCGCCGGATTCGGCGGCTGCCGCTTGTTCGCGCGGAGCGGGAACCGAAAAGAAGGCGACCACCGGCGCAAGCGTCCGATCGACGCCGCGAGCCGCCGCAAAAGCCACGCGCAGTGGCACGGCGCGGAAATCTGCTGAACTGGCGAGCGCAAGTGTCGCAAGCCCAACAAGAACAAAAAAAGACATTGCCGCCGCAAACCGTGCAGCATTCTTTACAAAAATCGGTCGTCTGCGCTGAGTAGTGCGCGCAAGGGGCGGCGCGGGCGGCTGTGGTTGAATCGGTTTTGAGAATGAAGGAAAAGTTTCGGCGCTGTTTTGGCGCTTATATTCCTGTATTCGCTGTTCACGCAGCTCTGCCGCCTGTTCTTCCTTTTGCCGATCTTGCTCGAGCAGAAAGCGATGCAACCCTTGTTCGTGGATGAACCATACATTGCCTACTTGGCGCGAGGAAATTTTTCCGGTGCGACATAAGCGCGTGATATGATCGCGCGTTAATCTAGAAACAGCCGCAGCTTTTTTTGCGGCAATAAATCGACGCCCGTCTATGATTTTCTCGTCATTAAAAGACATTGCGTATCAAATGAACTCGATTCGACATCAATAGATTTTATAAAGGTATGTCAGCAATTTTTTGAAAACTTTCGATATTCAGAATTGTATCAAGATACAGACCAAATATGATTATCTTTTCGATCAAAACTGTGGATAGCTGCGCCAAAAAAATTAATCGAATTTCCGAGCGAGGAGTACCACGATGCACAAAAGCGATTAGACAAATACGAGTTAAATTACTTTGCTATCGATTCAAATTGCGTACAAACTTTTTTATTCGAGGGATTAAGAAAAATTCAACTAAATTTTCAAATTAAAATTCTTCAGTTCGAATAGACGATATTTGCCTTAAATTAAAAAAATCTCGCTTAAACGAGTAGTTGTTTCTAGACATAAAAACTGGCACTGCCGGCAATCAAAAATCAACTTTGGTGTACCACTCGCACAAAATTGTTGCTGCCGATGTAGGGATTACGGCAACGACTCATGCTTTATCTGACGCAAGGGGCCGACCGCAAGATCGCTCGAACGCTGATGCATGCTCCCTTTTCGTCTTTTCTTTCTTGTTAGGAAATCAATTCGATCTTGGAATAACGATTAATATAAAGCACGCTGCGTGCGCGATATAACTATTATTTATTAGATTTATCGGATTCTAGTTTCCTTTTTGGCTAGTAATGTCTCCCAGCACGGATACCCGATTATCTCTCAATGATATTACTGCCCTCTCAAATGTAAATTCCTGCTTGCCGGAGCTGGTAATTACGATAATGGGTTTATGCTCTATCAAACTCACGATATTGGCGTGCTCAGGGAGAATATCGAAAGGCCCGAGGCTATTCTCCGACGAAACGGATTGCGCCTCGCCCTCCCAAATGACGCTCTCCGGCGTCTGGATTTTGACATGGAGTTCATCCGCTCTGTTCATATCACTTGAGGAATCCGGATGCCTTGAGGCCGCCGATGTAAAGAAGCTTTTCGGCCGGCACGGCATCGAGTGCGCCATCGAGAATTGCCCGAACATCGCGCACGACTTCCGATCGCTTGACTGCAACACCGGCGCGGCCGTCTTCGATCTCAGTAGTAAAGAGCGGCTGAGTCATATAATGCAAAATTTGTTCGGCGCGCCGGTACGTTTGCTGATTTTGTATCGATAGCTCTTCTTCGCCGACGACCGCGACAATGCGCGCGAGCCGGTCGTATTGGTTGAGCATGGCCATGGCTTCGGTAACGGCCCTGTAGTGATCCGAGCCCACGATGTCCGGATGAATGGCGTTCGAACTTGAGCGCAACGGATCGACTGAAGGGTGCCAGCCGCGTTGCGAAATGTCGCGCGAAAGTATGACGATAGTGTCCATGTGCGCGAGCGTTGCTGCAACTGCCGGGTTTTCGAATTCGTCCGCCGGCACGTAAATGGCCTGGATAGACGTAACGCTGCCGCGTTTGGTTGAGACGAGGCGGTTTTCGAACTGCGCCACTTCGCTCTGAAGCGTCGGTTGATAGCCGAACTCCGAAGGAATTTCTCCGAGAAGCGTCGAGAGCTCGCTTCCGGCCTGGAGAAAACGAAACGCGTTATCAATAAAAAAGAATACATCCTTCCCTTCCTCGTCGCGGAAATATTCCGCAAGAGCGGCTGCGGACGCGGCCGTACGGAACCGGATGACGGCGTTCTTGTTGATGTAGCCAAACATAAGCACCGTGTGCTCGAGCACTTTGTGCGCCTTGAGAGCTTCCCATAAGGCGTGCCCCTCGCGCACGCGCTCGCCGATGCCGGCGAACACCGACACGCCGCCGCTCCCCTGGAGAAAATTACGCAACACTTCCGTCTGCATCACGGTTTTGCCGACTCCCGCGCCGCCGACGAGCCCGATTTTGCCGCCTTTTTGGAACGGAGCGAAAAAGTCGAGAACCTTAAGCCCCGTCTCGAGCACTGCGCCGGCGCCGATGAGGCCGGTTATAGCGGCCTTGTCGTTTGGATAAATCGGACGTTCCTGCTTGGCAGGTATAGCGCCACCACCGTCCATTGGCTCGCCATAAAGGTTGATGGCGCGGCCGAGGAGTTCGGGCCCGACCGGCACGCTGATGCGCTTGCCGGTTGCGACAATGTTGGTGAGGCGCGTGAGCGATGAGACCGGCGAAAGAAGAAGACAATAGAGCAAGTGCTCTTCGCGGTACGCATAGGCTTCGAGCCGCACGGAATGGTCGTTTTCGGCAAGAAGCAATTCCTGCAGATGCGGCTGGTATTCGCCGTCGCACTCGACCGCAACGATTTGCCCGACGACGCGTCTAACGCGACCAACCCTCGGGAGCGGTGCCGGACTCGCTGTTTGTGCTGGTATCATCGATGACTCCATTGGGTGAATCCGGCGAACGTTTCCAATAATTGCGTATTCGACGCGGCCGCGGTTTCGCGCCGGATCCGCGTGCGCTGTTCGCTCACGAGTTTTTGGGCCCGGCCTTCGGCCTCTTCCATTTTAATAAGCCGGGCGGCGGTACGCGAGAGTTCGGCTTCGAGGAGCACGCGACCGAAAAGTACCCGCCGTACTTGCGTATCGAAAAACGCGAGAATAAGCGACACTTCCGGCTCGAAAAGGTACATCTCTGCCGTGCTTGCGGCCACAGCCCCGACCGCCGGCGATTCGGTAATATCCTCGACGCCGACATCCTGCCGGAACGGATTGATGAATTTCGGATAAAAAACATAGATACGATCGAAGCCGGAAAAATGCCGGAGCAGCGTTTCAAATTCCTGCGGAGTCGGCGTGTCGTCTGCAAGCACCATTTGTCGCGACCCTTTGCGCGCACCAAACTGCTCAAAATATTGCCAGCCGACGGAGCCCACGATAAGGCAGCTCCCCTCGGCCGACTGTGCCAAGCGCGCCGAGAGCGCCTGTATAATGTCGCGAATAAGCGAGCCGTAAAACCGCTTGTTGGAGGTTATGGCAACGAAGAGCTCGCGGGGCTTCTTGGCTTTTTGTTGGTCGCCGCCGATTCGCTTCCCCTGCGCCTGCACAACGCCATAGAGCGCACGAATCTCCTCATAAAATGAACGGTTCTTCTCGAATTGCGCGCGGATGGATTGCATGCGCAACCCGCTAATATCCTCGAGCGCTCCCGCCGTGATTTCGGCGGCTTCGTATTCATCGAGCGTCTTTTTAAGTTCGGCTATGCGCGACATATGGATTCGAAAACAGCACGATTGGCTTCGACCTTTTTTAAATATTCTGCAAACGGCGTTTCGGTGAGCGCCGACTGAACGAGCTCACGCAGCTCAGCGCGCTCCACAAGTCCCTCAATAAGCTTTAGGCGATTGGCCTTTACGAATGCAATGTCTTTCTCAAGCAGGAACGAACTAAACGCGAGCGAAAGAAGGGGTATTTGCACTTCGGCGGGCACGCGGTGCGACGGCTCCTGACGCATTAACGCTTCAATGGTGTCGCCTTTATGAAGGGTTTCCGCAACGCTTTTGCTAACCTGCGTCCCGAACTGCGCGTACTGCCGCTCGCGCTGACCCGCCGCGAGCGCCATCCTAAGTTCGAACGAGAGCTGCCGCTGCACCAGACTCTGCGCGGAGCGTCCAATACGCGTGATGGATTGTTCTTCGGAAATAGCCGGGTAAATGCCTTCCGCCGCGAGGTTCGCCACGAACGAAAGGTGGCCGTCCGTGCATGACATAAGATTCGTCGAGACGATGCCGAGGGCGGTATACGCGTCCGTGTCGATGACCGGCAAAACGGTTATCGAGCCGCCGCCGAACGATGGCGCGAAGCGGCCCGACCGCTCCAGAAGATGCGCCTGCTGGTAAAACAAGTCACCCGGGTAGGATTCGCGACCGGGCAGGCGGTCTTCGAGGAGCGCTATCTCGCGCAAATATTTAGCGTGCACGTCGAGGTCGTCGAGTATGACGAGCACGTTAGCGCCCTTGCGCTGAAAATAGTCGGCAACCAAAAATCCTATCGAAGGCGCTATCGAGATGCGCGGCGACGATTGATCGGAGAGCGCGGCGATGATAATCGTTTTGCCGGCTTTCTCATTTCCAAAAACGCGGCTTCTGATTCGCTCGAGCTCGGAGAGCGATTTGCCGATAACGGTATAAATGCAAATTGTGTCGTACTGTTCCTGATTGAGTACGGTATCGATGAGAAAATCGGTTTTGCCGCCGCGTACCGGACCGAACAAAAGCTGTCGCTGCCCTTTGGCAATGGGAAGCAATGTGTCGACCAGCGTAAGGCCGGTGTAGAGC
>JBOHOA010000073.1:0-2352 GCA_050730975.1 Minisyncoccia bacterium | reverse complement strand
GGACGGCGCTGAGGCGCGCGAACACATCCGCTTCGCTCCAATGCTCGCCCGCACGATTCTGCTGCCATTCAAACGTGGAAACAATAACCCCGCCGGCGTTGGCAAGAATGTCAGGAACCACCGGAATGCCGCGCGCAAAGAGAATATCATCCGCCTCCGGAGTCGTCGGGCCGTTGCCAAGCTCGAGAATGAGCTTCGCGCGAATGCGCGGCGCGTTCTGCTTTGTTATCTGGTGCTCAAGCGCCGCGGGAATAAGAACGTCGCAGGAAAGCTCAAGAAGCTCCGCATTGGATAGCGGCGCCGCCTCAGGAAAGCCCGCGAGCGATCCGCGATCTTTTTTGTAGGCGGCAAGTACCTCAATATCAAGCCCGCGCTCATCTCTGACGCCGCCGGTTGAATCGGATACGGCGATAATTCGCGCGTCGCGCTCTCGGAACGCACGCGCAGCGTTAAGTCCGACGTTGCCGAACCCCTGCACCACGACGCGCGGCTCGGCAGGAAAATGGTACGCGGACTCGAGCGCATCGAATACATACCGGCCGCCGCGACCCGTCGCCTGCGCGCGGCCTTCGGAACCGCCGCGCGCAGGCGGCTTACCGGTAAATCCTGCGCCAAAACGCCGCAGCCAGTCCTTGCTCGGTGCGCCTGGCTGCGAAGGCGACGTTTGATGCGGGGAATGCGCGCCGACGGTATTGCCGGCAATTTTTCCATACTCGTCGGCCATCCAGTCCATTATTTCCGGCGTCGTATTGACGTCGGGCGCCGGCACATCGGTATCGGGGCCGAGGTCGCGATGGAGCATACGCACAAAACCGCGCGAGAGTCGCTCGAGCTCGGGCCTAGAGAGTTCTTTCGGATTTACCGCGACCCCTCCCTTGCCGCCGCCCATGGGCAGGTTCGCGACCGCGCACTTGAGCGTCATCCAAAACGCGAGCGCGCGTACTTCGCTTGCGTCCACCTGTTCATGGAACCGGATGCCTCCCTTGTACGGCCCGAGTATGCTTGAATATTGCACGCGATACCCTTCAAACAGCCGTTCGGATCCGTCGTCCATCACGACCGGAATGTGCACCGTGATTTCGCGTTCGGGAGCGGAGAGCCGGGCACGGAGCACTTCGTCCATCGGTCGCACCTCAAAAGCGCGAGCGAGCTGCGCGAGCGCGTGCACAAAAGCTTCCGCATCGGCCATAACCGGCTCATTGTACTCCCTTCACTTATTCCGGGACAACGGCGCGGTATCGTTAACCAAATGCCAAAACGCGCATACCCGGGCGGCGCCGCTGACGGTCGTGGGTTACGTGGCGCTCCATATGTGCCAACTCGGCCTTGGCGCGGCCGTACGCGGTACGCGATTAAACCCTCGTCCTTATTCGGCCGGATAACCCGGAAACCAGTCTTGCTTCAGGTGTTCGGGCGGTACGCCGAGCGATTTCAACATCGTGCCGAGGCTCTCTACCATCGGTTCGGGACCGGAAACATAAAAGGTAGGTTGCGCGAGGTCCGGCGCATACTTTTTGATTGACGTTTCATCGATTCGCTCGGGAGAGGTCAGATAGTGAATGACGAGACGCGGATTACGCTCGGCAAATTGATCAAATTCTTCCTTGTACGGGACATTTTCATCACGATTGGCATACAGCATCACGACGTTGAGCTGTACGCCCTCGTGATCCGCCTGTTTGAGAATGGAGTGGAATGGCGTTACGCCGATGCCGCCGGCAAGAAAAACGCAGCTCGTATTCGGATCTTCAACGATAAAATCGCCGTCAACATCGGAAATTTCTATCTCCTCGCTCACCTTTAATTTCGTGAGCGCGCGCTTGAATGAGCTGCCCTTCTCAGCCGCGAGCCGCGTCGTGATCATGGGATTACCCTCAAACGGCGCTGAAGCCGCCGTAAACCAGCGGTCCGAACCGCGAGTATCGGTCGGCTCGTGATGAAGAACGTAATGCAAAAATTGCCCGGCCTTCCACGAAAAAGGCTCCGCCGGTTGGAAAATAAACGACTCGACCCCAGCGCACTCGGACACTCGTTTGATGAGGGTTAGTTTCATTTTTTTATTATATATGGAAGAACCTACCGCACCAGAGTTGAACGCGCCGAAGGCAAATCGAAAACGTGCCGTTCAAGTTCGAACCTATTTACTCCTTACCCCGCTCGATGAAATAGCTACATCTTACACGAGTCGGTCGACTTCTCTCGAGCGCACTATTGAAACAAGGGTTCTTCGGCGGGTTTTCGAGCGGGAGTTTTGATGACAGGCGGTCGGGGCTTGATTTTGAAAATGCGACAAATGCGTCACGCCCTTTGATATTTTAAAAGTAAGTAATCGGGCCCGCAGCATTGCTGCGG
>JBOHOA010000072.1:0-1616 GCA_050730975.1 Minisyncoccia bacterium | reverse complement strand
ATGCGGAATAGTATGCCGGTCATGTGTCAGTTGCCAAATAAATCGTTGACATATTCGCTTTCGGAGACGGTACTGGTACTTCCATTCTTCAGCCACGCCACGACGACAGTTGCGAGGAGCGTCTTCGGATCGAGCGTGCCGCCGCTTGTGGTTATCTCATCGTTTGCGTCTCGATAGACGCTTGAGAAAGTGACGGTTCGGTAGTAGGTGTTGTCCACTTCTGAACCGGCAGTTGTCATATTCCATGTATTCGCGCCGGCGTTCCAGACAAGGAAATAGGGGGTGCCAAGAGAATATGAGCCGAGTGTAGTGCTCCAGCTACTGTCGCGCTCGATGAGCGTCGCTTCCAGTCCTTCTTCGGCCAGAAGCATCGCCTGTGTCGAACTCACGGCATCGCCTGCGGCACGTTCGTAAGCGGCGAAGACTCCGACAATGCCAGCTATGCCTACGGCCAGGATAGCCGAGGCAACCACCGCTTCGATAATAGAAAATCCTTCTTTTAGGGCGAGGCGAGAAACCGGAATGAAAATGTAGTTTTTATCCCCTTTCATCAACGTTACTTATTGTACATTCATAACGCCGACGGACGAGATTTGAATCGTTTTTTGCCGCGAAGCATCTGAGCTGACCGCTAGGACGACACTGCCGTTCTCCGACGTGTCGCCGGTCAGCTGATCGAAGACGACATCGGAACCGCCGCCGGCGAGCGTTATCGAATGAATCACGATCCCACCGTAGAGCGAATATACCACATTTTGCGGGTCGTCCGGCGTATACGAAGATCCAGCGAAACTTGTAAGTGTGCCCGCGCTTGAATCGAAATGGACACCGTGCGGCTCCCCCGAGGCGCCGGTTAAAGCATCCGTGTGCGCCTGCTCGAGTAGGGAAGAGGCGGCCGCGGCGTCGGCCGCAAGCGTCTGTGCGGTAGTGAATCCGCCGAGCACCGCCGAGGCGATCGTCGCCAGGAGCGCCATCAGGGCGATTACCACCAGAAGCTCTACGAGGGTAACCCCGCGCGAGAGAGGCGCCCACAGCGGACGGGAGGCAGGCGGTATGGGCGGAGGTGAAAGCAGAACGCCGCTGTACATATCGTCGCGCATAAATTTCTCGCATCCACCCTCTTCTAAAGACTGTTCGAAAGCGAATAAATGGGCGCGATCATGGCTATGGCAAAGAATCCGACGCCGCCGCCGATAACCACCATGAGGACCGGCTCGATGATGGTGGAAATGTCTTTGGTCTCTTCCTCAACTTCGCCTTCATAAAAATCGGCGACGCGCGTGAGCATGCCCGGTATGTCGCCCGTCTCTTCGCCGACCGCGATCATTTCGGAAAACATCGGCGGATAAATTTTCGACGCTTCGAGGAACGATTGCGAGAGCGGCGAGCCTCGCTCGACCGCCGTGCGCGCGGTCACAAGCACGCGGCGAAAATGCGTGTTCGGCACAGCCTCTTGCGTGATGTCGAGCGCCTGAAGCGACGCGACGCCGGCCTTGAGCAAACTCCCGAGCGTGCGCGCGGCGCGAGCGCTGTTTGATTTCATTACGATGTGGCCGATAACCGGCGTCTTGAGAAGAAACCAATCCCAAGCCGACTTGCCGCGCGCGGTCTTGAGT
>JBOHOA010000071.1:0-2237 GCA_050730975.1 Minisyncoccia bacterium | reverse complement strand
GAGATGTTTCGTGTCGTCAACAACGTTGATTATGGCCTGACCGCATCCGTGTGGACCCGCAGCTTGGGCAACGCCCACCGCGCAGCGGCAGCGGTGGAAGCGGGTTATGTTTGGATCAACCATTCCGGCACTCATTTCCTGGGAGCGCCTTTCGGAGGCTACAAGCAATCCGGGGTAGGTCGAGAGGAATGTCTAGAGGAACTACTCGAGTACACTCAATTGAAGAACGTATACGTTAAGTACGAACTTTGAGATATCGGTGTGGCCGGAAGTGTCTATTATCCCGTGGGAAGTCCAAACACCCGCGACACTATCCGCGAAGCTTGGGAACTTATTCCCTTGGGTGTGGATAGGCTGTTTGTGAGGCGTCCTATGTGACGGATGCGGTGTTCCGAAAGTGGTGAGCATGGCTACACCGATAACCATGGCTACTGTGCCGCCAATTACTCTGTAATTGAACAGTTCTCCGCGGCGCAGAAAGACAAAGGAAAGTGCGAGTGAGAATAGCGGGGCGGTAGCAATCATAGGCATTACCAGCACTACGCTGCCCAAACGCAGCGACCAGTAAAACAGCGAGATAGCGATGCCACTCATGATCCCCGCCAATAAGAAAAACATCAGTCCCGGGTACGTCACACGAAGTTGATTAATGCCACGGGATGCACACAACCATAATGAATGCACTATCCATGAGGTGGTAACAGTCACCGCCGCCGCCGTAATGGCTTCTGGGAAAATGACGATGCCAATTTTTCTGAATATAATTGATGTCGCATACAACAAGGCTGCCGCAATCGGCAAGAGCAAATATTTTTTATCGAATGACGCGTTGCCTGACTTAGTTCTCTTGCCGGATAACCCCACCAGGATGCCTCCAAGTACGACCAGCGCTGCGGCTACCAAGCCGAGCCAGGGCAAGTGTTCATGTAAAAAAGCCAGGGCGAAAAGGATTGCCACCATGGGATGTGAATTGGCGATCGGGATCGTGATGTTAAGACCTAAGCGCTTCATTCCCAGAAACAAAAATAGTCGTCCACCGGCGGGGGCTAAAATACCGGCCAGAATGAAATAGCGCCACTGCCAGACGTCAAAAGTAAATCCGTGAAGGAACACGCTGATAAGCCACAGCAGGATTACATTGGCCAACAGGCTGAACCAAAGAGCGGAGCTGGATGAATAACCCTTCTCCATCCCCACTTGGGCAAATAGGTAAGACGCAGCGAAGAAAACTGCAGCCAAGGCGGCAATGCCGAGAATGATCGGCTCGGATCCGCTCACGAATGCACACCGCACATCAAGCCGCAAGGACGTACGCCATCAATGGATTTGCCTTTGCTCGGCAACGCTGTCAACGCCTCGGACGTGCCGGATGCGGGACCTGGAAATCTTGCGCCTTTCGTCGCCGTGTTCAGGTCCCTTCTCCTGCCTTCTCCCTTGCCACGAAATTGAAGAGGGCCCGACCGAGGTGCAAGACAAGCTCGAGGCGAGAGGAGGCGCCGCGTAGCAGCAATGTGATTGGTTCGTTCTCAGCCTGTTCCCCTGCCGCGGCGGGGAGAGGGGGCGAGCGGTCAGCCCTGTGGCCGACGGACCCGGCTTTGAGCGGGGCGCCGAGCTTTATGCCGGACGCTCGGCGTAGGCGAGAAACATGGGATAGCGTCTGAGGCTGCCGTCGTCGTTCGTTTTTTCCACGGTGTGGACATCCTCGAAGCGGGGCCCTTGAAATCCAGCGGTAGCGAGCCAGCCTTCCAGCTCGCCGCGATCGAGGCCGTGATGAGCAATACCGGGTTTATCGCCATGGAACGAGCCGTCCTCGCGATCAAGGTCAGCAAGGGCGATGTGGCCGCCTGGGTATAGTAGGTCAAACAGCGCGGCGAACAGGGCCTGCAAGTCGCCAATGTGATGCAGCGTCATGCTACTGAAGATGAGATCAAATCGGCCTTCAGGGAGCGTTCTCGGCATATCGCTCTTTAGCGTAACCACATTCCCGAGGTTTAATCGCCGCGCCTTGTCTTGCAATTCGGCCAGCATTTTAGGCGAGCTGTCTACCGCTACGATCTGGCGCAGGTGTGGAGCCAGCGCTAACGTCACGAGCCCGGTACCGCAGCCGAACTCCATAGCCCGTTCTTTTCCAGTTGGCAAGGCCATGCGCAAAATGGCTTTCGACACCGCGGTTGCAGTCTGAACACGCCGGGGACTGGAATCCCATTCTTTCGCAATTTCGTTGAAGCGGTCAATAT
>JBOHOA010000070.1:0-2222 GCA_050730975.1 Minisyncoccia bacterium | reverse complement strand
GGCAAAGTGATGGCGGTTCTCGTTGATGGCTCAGCAACCGCCAGCTTGAAAATTACACTGGAGTGGAGCGGTGAGTCAGTGAAAGAGAACTAAACATGCAGTCGTTGATCGATCTTCTGCATTCCTGTATTGTGCGCATCACCCTGCCGGATGAAAGCGGTACAGGTTTCTTTGTGGCTCCTCGACATGTTCTAACCTGCGCACATGTGATCAGCCGTGTGCAAAAGGGAACGCACGTTTTTGTGAGGTGGCAAGGGAACGAATATAGTGCTCAACTCGAGCAGGTTGTGCCTGCTCCCTATCCCGATCTCGCACTCTTGCTTGTGGAGGAAATAGAGGAGACGCATCCGTGCGTCTTGCTTGATGAAGAAGTGCAGACGCAAGATGTGCTTTATAGCTACGGTTTTCCTGACGGCTATCCAGAGGGATCTCCTTCGGACTTTGTCTGCGAGGGACTCACTGGAGGACAGGCCCCACTTCTGACTTTTAAAGGAGGCGAAGTGAGTCCCGGTTTCAGTGGGAGCCCGCTCCTCAATTTGCGCACTGGTGGGGTGTGCGGAATGATCCGCCTGACGAGAGGTGGAGGTACGTTACTGGGTGGGCGAGCGATCCCCGTCTCCACGATTTTCCAGCACTTCCCAGAATGTGCGGAAGCACAACGTCAGTTTCACACCCGTGAGCAGCGCTGGTCTCAGACACGCATGGAATACGTGCAGCGGATCAAGAGTCCCTCTCCACAAGGAGAGAAGATCTGGAATGTTCCCTATCCTCGGAAGCAATTCTTCACGGGACGCGAAGCACTGCTGAAGCGGTTACATACGCACCTGCAAACGGCACAGACGTCAGTGCTCGGTCAAGTGATCAGCGGTCTGGGTGGGATCGGGAAAACGCAACTTGCAGTCGAGTATGCTTATCGTCACCGAAAGGAATATCAAGCAGTTCTGTGGGCACGTGCCGAGACAACAGAGGCACTCACGACATCCTATACTGAGATGGCCAGACTGCTCCAGTTACCCCAGAAAGATGCAAAGGAACAGGAGGAAACCATCCAAGGTGTGAAAGAGTGGCTGAGCTATCAGCAGCATTGGTTGCTCATTCTAGACAATGCCGATGAGCCAGATGTACTGATTCCGTTTCTCCCCCCAAAGGTGGGAGGTCACCTCATCGTTACCACACGAGCGGCGGAACTCAGTCATCTTGGCCTGGGCTTCGGGCATGTGCTCACTGTTCCGAAGTTCACGAAAAAGCAGGATGTCCCGTTTTTGTTGCGTCAGGCAGACTTGAAGCAGGTTTCTGTCCAGGATCGTGTGTACGCTCGGAGGATCGCGGATGAACTGGATGGTCTCCCTTTGGCTCTCAATCAAGTGGGAGTCTATCTCGCGAGGACAAGCAGTCGCCTGGAGACCTATTGGAACCTGTATCAACAGCAGCGAGTGACCCTCATGAACGCCTAGTATTCCACGGTCAGTGGCTGCGACCCTCCTCCTCTCCTTTGGACGGGTGGAGCAGCGCAATCGAGCGGCAGCTGAACTGCTCCGACTATGCGCTTTTCTCGCACCTGACGCCATTCCCGAAGAGCTTCTTACCAAAGGAGCTCATGAACTTGGAAATGCCCTGGCTCCGGTCGTCAATGATGCGTACCTCTTGGATCAAGCGTTTGCTGATCTACGGGCTTACTCGCTTCTCGTCCGCGATCCACGGTCCAGAACGCTCACAGTACATCGTCTTGTCCAGGCTGTTGTACGAAATAGCATGCCTACCGAGCTACAGCAGCAATGGATGCAACGTATAGTATCAGCTGTGGATGCTGCTTTTCCTGGGGGTAAGTTTGAAGAGTGGCCTGCCTGTGAGCGCCTGCTCCCTCATGCGCTCATCTGTGCGACCTGGATGGAGGGGGAGGATAAGCCCATGACGGCGGCAGCGCGTCTGCTGACTCAGACAGGCGTGTATTTAAGAGAGCGAGGGTACTATACCGAGGCGGAGCCGTTGTTGCGACGTTCGCTGGCTCTCCAAGAACAACAACTAGGGGAGGCGCATCCAGATGCGACGAACACCTTGAACAACCTGGCGGCCCTCTATTATCAACAGGGTAAGTTTGGGCAGGCCGAGGAATTATACCAACGTTCGCTTGATCTCCATGAGCAGCATATGGGACGGGACCATCCTGCAACCGCAACGAGTTTGAGCAACTTGGCACTTCTCTACTGGCGGCAGGGTAAGTT
>JBOHOA010000069.1:0-7687 GCA_050730975.1 Minisyncoccia bacterium | reverse complement strand
GCGATATGCTCGACGCGCAACGCCGGCGTGCGCAGAAGATACCCGATGATGCTAAGAGCGATCGCGATGCCGAGCACCACGAGCGAGATAGTAATGCGCGCATGCCGACGACGCCGCGCGCGCAGCGCGGCGGACGTGAGCGGGATTCGGCGACGCGAAGATTTCATAATTGAACAAACACCAAGATCGAGCCTTCGCTCCGGAATCCCCAAAGCGGCACGAGGCTTTTATTGCCGCTCGATTTTTTCTTTGCCCATATAGGCGCGCAACACGTCCGGCACGGTAATCGAGCCGTCTTCGTTCTGATAATTTTCCATAATCGCGATAAGCGGCCGCTCGGAGAGCGCGGTCGCGTCGTTCATGTGGACCGGCTCGGCGCCGCCTTCGCGCTTGACCCGCGTTTTGAGACGTCGCGCCTGAAATCCGCCGATGTAATCGCTTGTGTGTGTTTCGCGATAGACATGCTGGCCAGGCATCCATACTTCTATATCTATTTGCCGCGTGTCCGGAAATCCCATATCGCCGGTGCACACGGCGACCACCTGATACGGAAGTTTGAGGTGCTGCATGAGATACTCCTGGATTGCGACGAGAAAATCCTGCTCGCGCAGGCCGTCTTCCGGCAACGTAAACGTTTCCATTTCGAGCTTGTTGAATTGGTGGAGTCGCACAATTCCGCGCGTGTCTTTACCCGCCGCGCCCGCCTCGCGGCGAAACGCTGGCGTGAGCGCCGCATACCGCAGGGGTAGCGCTTCGGGGAGAAGCGTCTCATCCATATGCAGGGGTCCGAGCGTATGCTCGGCGCTGCCGATAAGCACGAGGTCGTCTTTTTCAAAATAAAACCGGTCATCGAGCGGATCGAGGCGAGCCATGCGGTTCATGACTGAGGAGCGCATCATGAGCGGCGGCAAAACCATCGTAAACGGCTTCGGGTTCACGGAGAGTCCCGCGTTGCTACCTATCTCACCGAGCTTCTCGCGCGACGTGAGCGTGCGCACCGCAAAATCCATGAGCGCATACTCGAGCAATACCAAATCGCCCATAAGATACGTAAACCGCGCGCCGGTGACCTCAGCCGCTTTTTCGGAATTGATGATGCCGAGCGAGCGCCCAAGCTCCCAATGCGCTTTCGGTTCAAAATTAAAATTCGGCTTCTCGCCCCATTGGCGCACGACGACGTTGCCCGACTCGTCTTGCCCCACCGGCGTGTCGGGGCTCGGCACGTTCGGGATCTTAATAAGCATCGCGACCAGTTCTTTTTCGAGCGCGGCGTGCTTTTCTTCGAGCTCCTGGAGTTCTTCTTTGAGCTGCCTGCCGGCTTCGGCGTCGCGCTCGTGCGCGGCGAGGTTGCGCTTATGATTGAGGTCGCCAATTTCTCCTGCCAATTTTTTGCGATCTTCGGCGAGCGCGATGAGCTTGTCCAAATCGACTACCCCCTCGCGGTTTTTATTTTTCATCGCCGCCTTGACAATATCGAGATTATCGCGAATGAATTGCAAATCAATCATAGTGTTCGGCTTTTCGGCTTCAGCACAAGGAAGCGGAAAGGATGTCTGCATCATACAAAAAATCGGCCGCCGCGGAAAGCTCGGGGCTGTGTTCTTTTTCTCACATTGCGCCCCATGCCAAACTCCGTACAATACGCCATGAAGTTCTTTGGGGGATCGATCGTGCTTGGTGACGTGCCTGGTGACGTGTTTGGTGTCGTACCATGGGATTGGGAAGAGATGCTTGCGGAGGCTCGCGAGCAAGCCTTAAAACCAGGCCTGTTAGAGAAAGAACAAGCCGCTGCTGTTAAGTGTCTCGAGGAAGCCGCGAAGGTCGCCAAACAGCTGGCCGACCAGATCCGCAGAAAAGGGATCTGGTCCGTGCGCTCGCGTTACTTCGGTAAGCACGGCCAGATAGTCCTCCGCCACCAAGGCACGCATACTTGCGTGACCATGACTAACATGGCCTGCACTAATGAAATGGAACACACGCCGCCCGGAACCACCTAGGCGGCGTTTTCTTTTGTTAAAATCTCTGAGTGGAGTATCCGATTCGCAAAATCCTGCCCGATGACTTTCCCCCGCTTCTTGCGGAAATGCCGGGCAAACCGAAACAGCTCTACGTGCGCGGTACCCTGCCCGAGCCCGCACATTATAAATTTCTTTGCGTCGTTGGGTCGCGCGCAGCGGGCGCGTACGGTCTGCGCGCGTGCCAAAGCTTAATTTCCGGACTTTCCGGCATACCGGTCGTTGTCGTCTCGGGCCTCGCACTCGGGCTCGACGCCTGCGCGCACGAAGCGGCACTCATGGCGCGGCTGCCCACCGTGGCCGTGCTTCCATCGGGGCTCGACGATACTACTATATATCCCGCGAGCAACCGCCTGCTTGCCGCCCGAATACTGAAGATGGACGGCGCGCTCGTGTCGGAGTTCGAACCCGGCATGAGGGCGACGAACTGGTCGTTCCCCTCGCGCAACCGCATCATGGCCGGGTTCTCGCATGCGACACTTATCGTCGAGGCCGGCGAGCAAAGCGGCACGCTCATTACCGCGCGGCTCGCGCTCGACTTCAACCGCGAGGTCCTGTGCGCGCCGCCTCCTATAGACTCGCAAAAAGGCGCGGGCAACAACCGTCTCATTCGCGAAGGCGCGACCCTTGTGCGCGACGCGGCCGACATCCTCTATGCGCTCGACATTATCTCCGATCCCGGCCTCGCCGGAGCGCGCCAAGAACTCCCTCCCGATCTCTCGGGCGATGAACGCGCCTTGTGCCTCGCGCTTGTCGAGCCGCTCACGCGAGACGAGCTCATCGAAGCCACGGAAATCTCCGCGCAAGCCGCCGGCATCGCGCTCTCGACACTCCTCATCCGCGGCCTCATTGTTGAGCGGTTAGGAAAAATTGAAAGGACTTGACATATAGATAATATCATATATAATAAAACTTGGCATAGTACGGGGGTCACAAATGTCGTCCGAATCAGAAGTCGAACGCCTTTCCCAAGCCAAAAAGCTCGGCCTTCCTCCCACAGCCACGTGGGGTCAGATCAACGAAAAACGACGAAAGAGGTAATTATAAACCCGAACGTCCTTGGGCTCCGCGGCATTTCGCGGAGCCCTCTTACTTTTAGTGGTATGCTTTGCAAAAAAATCCGATTCGTTGTATTGATTATCTGCAATGAAATTAGTTATTGTCGAATCGCCGGCTAAGGCGAAAACCATAGAAAAATATTTGCACGACATCGACGGCCGCGGCGGCTATACCGTGCGCGCTTCGGTCGGCCACGTGCGCGATCTGCCGAAGAGCAACAAGCAAGCCATCGATATTCCGGCCGGATTCGTGCCGCACTACGAAATTGTGCCGGGCAAAGCCAAAGTAATTCACGAGCTGCAAGATCTGGCAGACAAGGCCGACGAAGTTATTCTCGCGACCGACCCCGACCGCGAGGGCGAGGCCATTGCGTGGCATATTCAGGAAGAGCTTTCGGGCGGCAAGCGGCAAGCGGCAAGCAAAGCAAAAGCTCGCAGCTCGAAGTCGGCTCGCGGCTTTGACCGCATCGTATTTCATGAAATCACGAAAGACGCGATTGCCGAAGCGCTGAAGCATCCGCGAAAAATCGACAAGCATCTGCTCGCCGCGCAGGAGGCGCGCCGCGTCCTCGACCGGCTCGTCGGCTACGACCTCTCCGGCCTTATCTGGAAAAAAGTACGCTACGGCCTCTCGGCCGGCCGCGTGCAATCGCCCGCGCTGCGCATACTCATGGAACGCGAGCGCGAGATTCGCGCGTTTGTGCCGGAAACGTATTACATCATCACAGCGCAGACAAAAACGCCGCGAGGCGACGCGCTCGTACTCACCTGTGCCGAAGAGCCGCGAATGAAAGACGAGGCCGAGCGCATCATCGCGACGGTTAAAAAGGAGCAGTTGTCGGTGGCGGAGGTTGCCGAGACTGAAGCCAGGCGTTCGCCGCGCGCGCCGTTTACAACCTCGACGCTCCAGCAAGCCGCGTCCTCGCGCCTTGGATTCTCGCCCGCGCGCACCATGCAAACGGCGCAGCGCCTCTACGAAGCCGGCCTCATCACCTACATGCGCACCGACTCGACGAATCTTGCGGCACCCGCGCGCCAACAGATTCTGAACGAAGCGCAAAAAACGTTCGGCGCAGCCTACGCCGCGAGCCGCGTATTCAAAACCGCGAGCAAGAACGCGCAGGAAGCGCACGAGGCCATTCGACCGACCGACATTCGCAAAG
This sequence comes from Minisyncoccia bacterium, assembly GCA_050730975.1. Classification (GTDB taxonomy): domain Bacteria; phylum Patescibacteriota; class Minisyncoccia; order Phycocordibacterales; family SBAW01; genus JAKALC01. The sequence goes on along the minus strand of JBOHOA010000069.1, from coordinate 3,451 downwards.
CGTCGGCCGGTTCGACACCCGAGCAGAAAAGATTGTACGACCTTATCTGGCGCCGGACGCTCGCGAGCCAGATGGCGGATGCAGAGATTTTGCGGACTAAAATTCTCGCGGAAACGCCGGGCAAAACAGTGCCGCAATTTGTCGCCAACGGTTCGCGCGTCTTGTTCGACGGCTGGCTCAAAGCCGACCCAGCGACCCGCGGCGAAGATGTCAAGCTGCCGGAGGTGAAGTCGGGCGAAAAGCTCACGGTCGAAGATATTTCGGCTGAAGAAAAACAGACTAAGCCGCCGCCGCGCTACAGCGAAGCGGGCCTCGTGCGCGAACTTGAAAAGCGCGGCATCGGACGCCCCTCGACGTACGCCGCTATCATCAAGACGCTCGGCGATCGCGGCTACGTCGTCAAAGAAGGCCGCTCGCTTCAGCCGACCGACGTCGGCGACGTGGTCTCGACGTTTCTGGAAAAAAATTTCACGAACTATATCAGCGACACGTTCACCGCCGAAATGGAAGACGAGCTCGACGACATCGCGAACGGCAAACGTGAGTATGTAAAAACCCTCAAGGATTTTTACGGACCGTTTACCAAAGAGCTCAAATCGAAAAACACCGCGGAAAAAATCACCGACCTCGGGCCCGCGCCGAAAGAGTTCCCTTGCCCGGTATGCGGGAGCGCGATGGTCTACAAACTCTCCCGCGGCGGCAAATTCATGAGCTGCGCACGGTTCCCGGAATGCATCGGCGCGCGCACGGAATCCGGAGAAATTTTGGAGAAGAAGAATGCCGAACCCATCGGCACGGACCCTATGAGCGGACTCCCAATTTATGTCCTTACCGGCCGCTTCGGGCCGTTCGTGCAGCTCGGCGAGACGCCGCAAGGAAAGGGCAAATCAAAAAAAGAAAAGCCGCGCCGCGCCTCAATTCCGAAAGAAAAAGATCCCGAGGCGGTCACGCTCGCGGAGGCGCTGAAATATCTTTCGCTGCCGCGCGTTCTCGGCAACCACCCCGAAACGAACGAGCCTATTTCGGCCAACATCGGCCGTTTCGGCCCGTACATCGTGCACCAAAAAGATTTCCGGTCGCTCAAAACAGACGACGTGTACACAATCGACCTCGCGCGCGCGCTCCAAATTTTCAAAGAGCCAAAAAAGACCCGGGGATTTGCACGGAAGAAAAAATAAAAAAAACCGGAGGATTACCCCATCCGGCCCTTTTTGTGGTTAGCCTGTTTAGCCTGCTTAGCCTTACGTCTCTTTCTCCATTTCCGGTGTTGCTTGGGCTTATGCGTAGACGCTTTGGATGCTGGAGACGGCCGCCGATCGGCTGCGATCGCGATCACATTGACGCGGTTCCGAGGCGCATCCGGTGCCGCATCACAAGCCGCTCCAGAAGTGTCGGCAATTGACGAGAGCTGTTGCATATCTGAAGACGCTTGCGTCTGAGCCGTAGCACCATCGCGTCGCACACGTAAGGCTTGATATCTCTTGCACCGGTCTGCTTCGGGTTTCGTACAGAGCCTCGAAACAGTGCTGCCGCAGCAACAACGGGTCATTGCTTCCTCCTTGCTGAACTGAGCTCACGAGACTATGCTCTAAAACATGGCTGATGGCAAGGACGATCTCAAAAGCATTCTCGGCGCGATGCGGCAGCCCTCGGACGAGGACAAAAAACTCGTCGAAAAAGCCTACCGCTTTGCGGCCGAAGCGCACAAAAATCACAAGCGCCTCTCGGGCGAGCCGTACCTTGTCCATCTTGTCGAAACGGCAAAAGGGCTTGCCCTGCTCGGGCTCGACGCAAAAATCGTTGCCGCCGGACTGCTCCATGATTCCATAGAAGACGTGGGCGTGAAGTCCGAGACAATAGAGCAAGAATTCGGCATAGAGATTGCGTTCCTGGTCGACGGCGTCACCAAGCTCGGGCAGCTAAAATATCGCGGCGCGGAGCGCCATCGCGAATCGCTGCGCAAACTCCTGGTCGCCACGAGCCGCGACGTGCGCGTCCTTATCATCAAACTCATGGACCGGCTGCATAACATGCGGACACTCGAGCATGTGCCGCCGGAGAAGCGCCAGCGCATCGCGATGGAAACGCTCGAGATTTATGCGCCCATTGCCCACCGGCTCGGCATGAGTGTCGTGCGCCGCGAACTCGAGGACTTGGCGTTTAAATACGCACACCCCGAGGTGTACGCTTCGACGCGGCAGTACCTCATGGATGAAGAAGACAAAACCCAAAAGCGTCTCACCGAAATGGCGTCCGAACTGCGCCGCGCGTTCAAGCGCAGCAACATCAAAAACGTCCATATCGATTATCGCGTCAAAGGACTCTACTCGCTGTGGCGTAAACTGCAGCGCAAGGGCGACATCGGAAGTATTCATGACATCGCGGCACTGCGCGTCTTGGTCGACTCCATCGCCGATTGCTATCGCGTACTTGGCGTCGTACACGAGCTCTGGCAGCCGCTCCCGGGCAAAATAAAAGACTACATTGCTTTTCCGAAACCGAACGGCTACCGCTCGCTTCACACTACCGTGTTCGCCGGCGACGGCGGCATCGTCGAAGTGCAAATTCGAACTTCGACAATGCACGACGAGGCCGAGTACGGCATCGCGAGCCATGTCTACTACAAAGAACGCTCGAAGCAAAAAAACGCAATACCCGACGGATCCGAACGGCGGCAGTCGAGCTTCGACTGGATAAAGCGGCTCATTCCGTCAATTCCCTACATGAAGCGGAAGGGAGACGCGCGGCCGGAAGCGACAGTTGCGGAAAAAAAACCCGCTGCGCCGGATGCCAAAAACGGCGGCCCCACGCGCGCGCGGCTCGTAACGCCGGGCGTGCCGGAATGGCTGGCGGAGCTCGGCGATCAGGACGAGCAGGATTTCGAATTCGCCATACGGCGCGATTTTTTCTCGCATCGCGTTTTCGTGTTCACACCAAAAGGCGACGTCGTCGATCTCCCCTCGCGCTCCTCGCCGATTGATTTCGCGTACGCCATCCACTCGGACATCGGCGACCATATTTCGGGCGCCAAAGTAAACGGCAAGCTGGTTCCTCTCGATACGGATCTTCACAACGGAGACATCGTCGAGATAGAAACGAGAAAGTCCGCGCATCCCACACGCAAATGGCTCGACGTCGCCCGCACCACGCTTGCGCGCCGACATATCAGGAACGCGCTCGATAAAAAAGAAGCGTGAATCCGTAAAATTATACCGAGAAACTCGAGGGATCAAACTCGTTCTCGTCGGCAAGGCGCTTTTCTTCTTCGGTGCGGTCGTCGAGCATCTCGGCGAGGTGCTCGGGCTCGTTCTCAAGATCCGATGCGAGAGGATTTGCCTCCGATTCCGGCGCCGTTGCAGTCGCCATGGCCACGCGCTCCTGAAGTGCCTTCTGAAGCGCGCCAAAAAGATCCCGCAGCTGCTCCTCGCCAAAAAAGTCGATGGAGAGTTTT
>JBOHOA010000068.1:0-7412 GCA_050730975.1 Minisyncoccia bacterium | reverse complement strand
TTGACGATCGTACTCAAGAGATTGATGGCGTAATTGATATCGGCGGAGATATACGTACCGATGATGGTGCCGGGCGGCGCGCTTCCTTTCATAGAAAATTCCGGATCGATGGCAAGCTCGACATTTGGGAGTTTGAGGTAGGGTTCCAAAAGCGGCACCTCTTGCTGCAATGTCGATTTGCCGACTTGCACGTCGAGAATGAGGAGGCCGTGGATTTTATTGGCCATGTCGAGCGCTTTTTCTATTTGCGAGGCCGGCATACGCGCGCGATACATGCCGTCCTGGCCAGGAGAGGCCTGCGCGGTCACGGCTATGTAATCGATGGCCGGAATGACGGGGGTGGTCGGATCGGCGGCAGCCCATGAAGCGCCGGTACCCGCGAGCATCTGAAGTACCGTCGCTTCTGAGTATTCGCCGAGCACGCCCATTTGTGCGGAATAAAAATTGCCGTAATACGCCACCACGCGGTGAAATGGGAAGATCGGATCCGGATTAGGATACCCGGTCTTGACCGGCCACGGCTGCTTTCTGACGGTCATCGTGCCGGTGGTAGTACCCGTCAAAAAATACTGATACCACGGGCTTGAAGTCGCTATGTGAGCGAGTGCAAGGAGCTTAGTATTGTACGCTAATGTATCGAGAACCGGCTTCGGCTTCGGTTTCGCCGCGGGCGTTGAGGTTGCCATGGGATCGGCCGCAGCCTCGTACTGTAGGCTGAAAAAATTCGTGCTAGTAAGCACCCAGGCAGAAATTCCGAAAATAACCAGGGCAGCACAAATGCCGAGCGCTCGCGACCCGCCCGCACTGCCCTTTTTTCCCGGTGCGGGATCACGAGGAGTAGTGCTCATAACCTTCGAGCGGAACGACTTCGGTAACCACGTGTTGCGGATTCGGTATGACGCATAATACTTTTCCGGCAATTTTAAATTCTTCTCGTAAGATAATGGGTTTGTATTTTGGATCCTTTGATTCGGGCCAGAGCACGGTGAGGCCGCGGCGACCGTGGCCGCCGGATACGCGCTCGAGGCGCTTAACGGTAACCATATCACCAATTATAGCGGCAACGCGGTCGCCGCTTTTCACATTGTCGGTGAATTGGATGAGGATGTAGTCGCCGCTTTCGATTCCGGCGTCCTGCATGCTATCGCCGACGGCGCGTACGGCCACGATATCGCCGCCGCCCTGTCCGAGCGCGGGGTCGACCTCGAGATATTCATCGGCTTCTTCGGCCGCAAACACGCTCAAATCGTCGCAGCCGACGCTTGCCGCAACCGGCACGCGCAGCATCGCGAGCCCTCGGCCGCCCGAATCGGCATCGCGCAGCGCGATGTTGCGGGCGGCCTTTTTGCTCCGCAAGATGTAGCCTTTGCGCTCGAGCGAATCGAGATACTGCGTTACGGTGCGCAACGACTTGACCCGTAATTTTCGGCGCAGCTCTTCGATAGTCGGCGCTTCGTCGTGCGTGCCGATGTGCGTCTCGATAAGGTCGAGAACGCGTGCCTGCTTGTACGTGAGCGGACGCCGAGCCATGCGGTCTAGTATACCGCGGCAAGCGTTTTTTACACAAACTACACAAATGGGGATAACTTCAATTTAGTGCCACAGGCCGACGATAAGCGCCATGGCAAGCGTAGCGACCAGCCGCTCGCCCACGGTGATGTAAAAAAGCCGCATGGGCCGGCGCTCGAACAGCACGCTCGAAAAGAGCACGGTCGCCTGAAAACCGAGCCAGACGAAAACCGCGAGGCGGATGGCCGCAAGTGGGCCGTGCACATTGAGCGCTGCCGCAAAATTAAAGAGAACAAACGCCATTACGAGCATCGAGACGAACTCCATCGCTATGGCCTTGCGCTGCGCAAACGCGCCGCGCGAATCATGCCAGGAGGTTCCGAGTATATCGACCCACTGTGCTCCAAACAATTCGGTCGAATACCACGCGGCGCCTATGCCCAAGCCAACTATGGCAGCCACGATGACCGATAAAATATTGACATACATACGCAAAATCAGTTTATTCGTTCAATGTTGGCACCATAGCGCATTCTTCCGAAAAAATAAAGGGCATTTACCTCAGAGCAAAGCTCTGGCATGCACAAGGATTCGTTCACGCGCGACGGGGGCCCGGCCGCCACTCGATGAGCCGGCCGGCTTTGCGTTCCATCTCGTCAGCCGGGCGCAAAAATCGCAGATTCTCCTTTGGCGCAAGTTCATAGTGCGCGGTGTTGTCGAGCGCTTCGACAAGCCAAAAAAGGTTCTCCTCGGCGGTTACCCAACCCTCTCCGAACCGCGCGAGATTCATGGGACGGCTGTAACTGCGCAGAACTTTTTTACCGGTGTCGTTGACGAAATATTCGTGAAAATATGAAATCGCGAGCTCGCGCGGCGAGCGATACACAGGATCGCGGAATCGCAACGTTGCATGATTGGTCTTGCTTATGGCACCCCAGAAGCCCGCGCGGCGATACAGCGCCACCACGTGATCGTCGTCGCCATCGGCCTTAAGATCCAAAATGAGCGGCTCCTCCCCATGAAGCCACAGCGCGACCGCGGCAAAAAGAGCACCTTCCATACAATGCGCCACCCGTTCGCGCAGCACCCGCCGTGGCGAATAATACGTCTCCTCTTTCTTCTCAAAATTAATAGGCAGTGCGTCGAGAAAATCTTGTATCTTTATTGGCGTCGAGAGGCGCCTAAAAATCGCGAGCTCTTGTGTGGTCAAGCCGAACATTTCACCCAGTATAATGAATTTTTCCTCCGTGCGCCGCGGCGTGCTTTTGCGATTGCTTAAGAACCAAACGTCGTGAGAGCGAGCGCTCTTCAGTCACGGAGCTACGCCCGCCACCCCGACCAATGGACAAGGCTTGGCAAACAGGGCGGCAAATTTGCCAACTAAAAATTATCCAGTTCGTATCGAGCGCACAAGACCGCGTGCGTGCAAATACAAAAAAGAGCGCCCGAGATTTCCTGGGCACTCAAGACAGAACGTTTGCAGCGGCGGATTTATTTGGCGGTATCGTAAGCTTTCGGAACAAAGCTTGTGATTGCTTCGACAAGAGCGGCGAGGCCTGCGGATCCTTTTTTCGCCACACGCTCGGCGCTCCACCACAAATCGTCGGGGTCTCCCGGCCCCCACGCTATAACCTTGATGGCCGGGAAGCCAGCCTTCGTTTCAATTTGGCTGGTGAGGCGCGCCACTTCATCGTCGCTCTTCCCATTCAGGAGCCCTGTGTCCAGTATAATGATCAGCATGTTGCACTCGCGCAGTTCTCCCACGCGAGACAGCGCATCATCAATAGACGCCGCATCCTCAAGCGGCGTATCCGCCAAAAGCTTAAGAAACTCCTGTTTTGCGCGCGAGCGCAACCCTGCGTCTGGCACGATGAGAAAAACGCCGCCAAGCCGTCTCGCCGCTGCCTCCATAACATCTCCTTTCCACTCTACAAACAGCTTCCTTTTTCTTTGTACCCGAAAAATCTGAAGCGAATATGAAAACTGTGGAAAAGTGGTGGAAAAAGATCCAGCCGCGATGCCGTTCAATTATTTTCCTCTTTTTTGTACCCGTTTTCTCAACGCAATTTGCAATCACGCGCCTCTAGAAACCGCCCGCCAAAAGCGTTATAGTATGCGTCGGCAGCCGCGCGATTGCACGGCTCGTTGCAAATATATTCCGCGGTAGCTCAGTGGTAGAGCGGTCGGCTGTTAACCGATTGGTCGTAGGTTCGAATCCTACCCGCGGAGCAGGGTTGGACAAACCGAGGTAAAAGCCTCGGTTTTTCCTTTGTTTGCTTCACAAAATCTAGGTTCGAACGACGGATTTTCCGCCTTGCACGTAAGTAGTCCATCGATGATTTTTTTGTACACTCCGGTGTTGTAAACATTGAGTTTTTTGCCCCTAATCGTTAGGTTCGATTGCATTTCCAGCAGCAGCTCTTTTTTCTCCTGGGGGCTCCCGTTTTTGAAGATTTCGTCGATGCCGAGAGACAGCTGGAACGCCCTCTTGGCCTTCTTTACAGTCGCCTGATCCGCTCGCCCATCGGCCTTCAAGGTTCTCTCCAGGGCGTCGATTTCTGCCTTCTGCGATGTCTTCAGCTCGACGAACTCCTCGTCGCTGATGAGTCCTCTCGTTTTCATGAGCACGAGTTCCTTGTACTCCTTCTGTTTTTTCTCGAGGGTTGTCTCCAGCGAGGATTTCTTTGCGGCGCTGTTTTTCACGTCCTGAACGTCCAGGAGCGCGAGGTTCTCGATGCACCAGTTATGCAGCGCTTTCGATATCTTGAAATTCTCCCGGAAGTACGTCGCCAGATATTCGTCTATGTACAGCTCCTGCACGCTGCCTTCCCGGCAGCTCCGATCCTTAATGTGAGTGCAGTGGTAATAGATGTAGTGAAGGTGGGTCGGTTTTTTCATGCGGTTGATGGCGATACCGCATGCCGGACAGTGCGTTCTCGTAGAGAGCGGGAATTTCTTCCTGCAGTCGCAGATGACCTGATATTTGTGCTCGGCCGTGACCGCGCCGCCGCATCCGCCGCACGACGTCGTCCCCGTGTACGCGAAGGAGAGCTTGTATTTCGACGGGCGCGGCCTTCCTTTTTCCCCGAGTATTTTCTGGTTCTCCCAATATTTTTCTTCACTGATTGCCCGAGGCATGTTCTCATTCAGCTCGTGCCGCTCGCCGTCCTTGGTGAGGAAGAATCCCGCGTACACCGGATTTTTCAGGATCGTATCTATAATGTGCGATATGACTAGCTTTTTGCCCCCCTGCTTTTTATGCAGCGGCGTGCGCAGCCCCATATCTTCGTTAGCCGCATGGAGCAGCGCCCGTATAGAGTAGCGGCGCGTTTGGAAGAGCTCCAGCAGCTGGCAGACCATGGGAAATTTCTCTTGATCCACGAGCCAGCCGCGGTCGCCCTTTTCGCGCGACATGTCGTTTATGAATCCGATGGGGGCAACGCCGTTCGGGAGTCCCTTCTTATACCTGCCGCGGAGCCCTCGCTTCACGGCGTCGCTTTTGTCATCTGAATCTTTTTTAGCGATCATGCATTCGAGCGCCAGCATCATTTTTTCCGTGGACGTATTGCCGTAGATGTGCGAGGGCGTCCGGACGTGCGTCAGCTTGCCCTCATCTATGAGGTGAACGGTGGCCCCGCTGTCAATCGGATTCCTCGATACGCGGTTCGCGTGCCAGACGAGCAGTCCGTTGGATATTCCTTTTTCCAGCCGCTTCGTTATTTCGTTAAATACCGGCCTGCCCGGATGGTGGGCGCTTTGCGATTCCTCGAACTCTCCTACGACGTTCAGGCCGTTTTTTGCTGCATACTCGCGCAGTTCCCGCCGCTGGTCGTCGATTGACTGTATCTGCTTGTCTTCAGCCTCGCTCGATTTTCTATAGTACGCGTCGTATCGAATATCTATTGTTTTATCCATGATGGTTCGCAACTAAGCTAATAATGCGGGACGGGCGTCTTTGTCCCATGCGAATGACTCTTTGAATCCATACCGTTCGAAAAAACGTTTTATCGTCTCTCTGTCGCCTTTCCCGCCGACGTGCCAGTCGGTCGTTTCCTTAAAAGGGCGGCGGTCTTTGTAATCGTAGATGGTGATTACGGCTGCATGGTCGATTGATCGAAACGCCCACTCGCACCTCACTTTGTTGCCGGAGCGCAGTTTCCACTCGGACTCTTTCGGAACGGGGAGCATGTTATGCGGAATCCCGAATGTCTCAATGAGCCGCGCCCAGCCCGTATCGAGAATGCCGATCCGACCGGTGCCTTGGACGTGCTTTTGCGTAGCGAGCGTGAACTCCATTGATGGGTGATGCATGGTGTTGTGTTTTTAAGCTGATAATCTCTTACACGACAAGGATGCCGCCAGGTTCGAACAAGTCCAGCCCTCGTCGCGGCCGATGTCCCCAGCCTCAACGGCGTTGCGGGGCTTGCCAATTACGTCGTCAATTCGGCTCCTCATGTGATTTGAATTCGACCCCGAAGAGTTTCTCGAATTCCGTGAAATATCTCTCCGCCGCGCCCTTATCCGGCTCAACTTGTTTCAGATCTATCAGCATGTCCTCAACCAAAATCTCGATAAGAAAAGTGTCATCGTTTTTTTCATTGCTCGCTTGTCGCAGATTCTCCGCCAACGCCGCGATCTCGCTGTTCAGCATCTCTACGTCGCTCTTGAATGCCGCAATCCGGCCAACTATCGGATAGGTCAGATCGATCTCGTAGAGTTTTGAGATCCTTGTGAAGAGCTCAAGGAATTTCAACAGAACGGCATACTCCTTCAGGAAACCGTACTCTCGCAGAAAAACGATCAGACCGCCCAATCCCGCGAAGTCGTCCGCTTGCGTTTTGTAGTCGTCGGCGAAAGAATAGTCGCCCGTGAGGTCGTACAAACTCTCGCCCGTGATCAATCGGAGCGGCCTGGTGAAGGTATCCTCGTCTTTCCTGAAGCCTCTGATAGTATCCACTCGATCCTCTATCTTCAGCTCGCCGGTGTCGATGAGCCCGGATATCGTCCACTCGGCCTTCCTTTTCGCCTGCAGCCACTCCTCGAACACTTCTTTGTGCGGCAGTTTCGTATCGACGCCGTTGCAGGTTTCTTTCGCATTGCTGTTCCATATCGGGGTGAAATCCTTGGTGAACAGGCCTTCGTCAAGCCACCGCAGCAGCGTTTCTTTGAGAATCTCGCCGACGTCCCTTTTGTGCTTCTCGGCATAGTCGGCGAGTCTCGGGGCCAGTTCCTTTCGTACCGACTCGAACAGGTCGCTCACTTCTTCGCTGTCGTTTTCGTACTCCTTTCCGTCCGGGAGGTGCCGAAGAAGGTCCTCCGCATTTTCCGGCATCTGGTTATTATAAAAAGCCCATTTGCCTAATATCTCGAACGCGGGCAGTTCGCCGTAGTAGCTGCCGAAGAAATAGTCTTCTCGGAGCTCGCTATCGGTTTTCAGCTTCCTAAAGAGAGCGGCGTGTCTGTTATACAGGCTCGCGACGATCAGGCCGGCCAATTTTTCTTTCGCTTCTGCGGTCAGCTTGTTTTTTCCATTGAACGCCTCAGCGATGGCCTCCTCGGTATCAAGGTACTGGCTTTCGGTTGCTGCGTCGGGACAGAGCGCGAGCAGGTCTTTTTTCATATCCTCGCTCAAGCTTTCGAAGGCATACCGGTGCACAACGTGTTCAAGTTCCAACCCGCTGTTTCGTAGTACCAGATCTCGCGGTGATTCTTCGATTCCCATGTCTTTTTCGCTGAACCGCTTGCAGAAATCGAGGACATGTTTGCTATCTTTCGCCACGGCCATGTCGATAAGTCTGCCCGCTCGGAGAAGGATATTCGTGGCTCCAAAATAGGTTGTCTGCGCGTCGATTTCTGCGCTCGCCAGTAGATTCGCCCCTTCGAGGTACCGGTTATATTCATCC
>JBOHOA010000067.1:0-4507 GCA_050730975.1 Minisyncoccia bacterium | reverse complement strand
GACATACATACCGCGCAGCGCCTTTTGCAATTCCTGGCGCAAAAGAATATCCGCGCGAAGATTCTCGCGATACGCAGAACCGCTCGCAAACCAACGATGCCGCCAGTCGCGAATGATGGTCAGACGATGGGCATATGGATTGACGATTTTACTCATACGCTTTGGGGGCTGGTACGTGCCGGCTTTCGTTCGGACAACTCGACGCTGATGTGACTTGCTTTCTTGCGGATAAGCGCCGACTGCCCGCGCGCCTTGGGGGCGCGGCGCTTCATCACGAGCCCCTTACCGACCGTAATTTTTGAAATCACGAGCGACTCTTCGCTCATTCCCTTGCCGCGCGCATTCGCCGCAGCGCTTTTTATAAGCTTATGCAGCGGGCCTGCCGCACGCTTTGGCAACGCATCGAGCTCCGCAAGCGCACGCGAAACCGCTTTGCCGCGCACCAAATCGGCAACCCGGGCAACCTTGCGCGGCGATTGGCGGTAATTGCTGAGTTGTGCGGTAGCGTTCATGTTTTTATGATTTACGAAACAAGATTCAAAAAATAATGCGTTGATTCGATTTTATTCGTGATTCGCGTACGTGCTTCTGATTTACTTCTTGGCGGGCGCCGCCGTTTTTGCCGCCTGCGCCGCCGCTATTTCGGCCTCTTTTTTCTTCTGCTCCATTTCTTTCTGCATCTTGCCGCCGTGACGAACGAACTTCTTGGTGGGCGCGAATTCGCCCAACCGGTGCCCGACCATATCTTCTGATACCAACACCTCAATATGCGCCTTGCCATTGTGCACGCCGAACTTGAAACCGACCATTTCGGGCGCTATTTGGCTGCGCCGCGCCCACGTACGAATAACGTCCGCAGTTTGCGGCTTTTTGCCCTCAATTTTTTTGAGGAGTTTTTCGTCCACGTAGGGACCTTTTTTGAGGCTTCGAGACATTATTTATATATTCAGCTGCGCCGTCGCAACTGAAAACGCGCCAAGGCGCGATTGCCAATAATGTACAGGATTGACCGCCGAGAGTCAAATATAATAGAAGTTTCGGTAATTTTTGCCGAAAAACGCTATCACAAGATTATCTTTATTCCCCAACGACAGCTTGCTTATTTTTTACAAAAAATCCACCGAGGGACGGGCCGCGTAAATGGTTACCCTTTTTTGAGCTCCAAGTAAAAACCCGCCGAATTCCCGGCGAGTTTTTGGGTGGTGAAGAATTCTTACGATAATTAGCCGCGCTTCTTGCCAACACGGCGTCGGCTCACAATGAGATTGTTGGAATATTTTTTCGGCCGGCGTGATTTTTGACCTTTGCCGGTGGGCTTCCCCCACATTGAGACCGCGCGGCGCCGTCCGCGACCCTGGCGCCCTTCGCCGCCGCCATGCGGATGGTCGACCGGATTCATGGCCGTGCCGCGCACCGTAGGGCGTACGCCCTTCCAGCGGCTGCGGCCCGCCTTGCCCCAATTAACGAGCTTGTGTTCTTCGTTGCTAACCTCGCCCACGCTGGCAAAACATCCGGCAAGTACACGGCGCACTTCGCTCGAGGGCATTTTGAGATCCACGTAGTTGCCGCTCGCAGCCATCACCTCGATGTGTGCGCCGGCAGCGCGGCCAAGCTTCGCGCCGCCATTCGGCTTCAGTTCGACGTTGTAGACGAACGTGCCGATGGGAATATTCCGGAGCGGCAAACGATTGCCGGGCACGAGATTAGCGTGTTCGCCGGTCTCAATGAGAGTGCCGACCTTTGCCGACTTTGGCAATAATACGTAACGGCGTTCGCCGTCTTTATACAGCACGAGGCCGATAAATCCCGAGCGGTTTGGATCGTACTCGATGGTTTCCACCGTGGCCGGCACGCGCTTGTCGTATGAAAAATCAACCGCGCGCCAGCGACGCTTTACCCCGCCGCCTTTGTGCCGCACCGAAATGCGCCCTTGGCCGTCTCGGCCCGAGCCTCTGCGGAACCCGCTCGTCAATGCCTTGTGCGGCCGGTCGCCCGAGAGCGCCGCGCGGTAGTCGATACCCGACATGTGCCGGCGCGATTTGGTGTATGATTTATAACTTTTCATATAGGGCAAGGTTACAGATTACAGTAAACAGTGTACAGAAAATACAATTGGTCTTACTGTTGACTGTAGACTATCTGCGGTCAACTAATGTCTATCGTCTCTCCTTTTTTCAGATATACGTATGCGATTTTCTTCCCGATTTGGCGGCCGTGGCGGTTCGTACCGCGCACGCTCGTCTGTTTGCCGAGCCGGTTAATAACCCGCACGGCAACCGGGGATACCTTAAAAAGTTCGAAGATAGCGCGCGCAATCTCTTTTTTGTTGGCGCGCGGCGCCACGATGAACGCGTAGCCGCTGCGCTCGCCGGCCACCGTAGATTTTTCAGTGATATACGAAGACAGCACAATCGCATGCGGCGCCCGGTGACCGTCCGAATGCACCCCGTCGGTTTGGACGGTTTTTTCTTGAGGCGTCTTCTTTTGTGCGCGTTTTGTTGGCATACCTATTTTTCTTTGCTGGCGCTTCCGGCTGCCGCTTTGCCTGATTTTTTGGCAAGCGTGTCGAGCGCAGCTTTTGGATCGACGATAACGATATATTTGGCCGAAAGCACTGATACCGGATTGAGGTTGCGCATCTCGGCCGTCATGACGTTGCCGAAATTGCCAAAACTTTTCATGGTGGGGGCGTCGTGAGACGCGAGCGCAATGAGCGCGACATTTTTTTTCTTAGTAAAACCGAAACCCGCGCGCGCAAAAGCGGACAAAAATTCTTTTGCTTCCTTGGCGCTCGGCGCATCCATCCGAAGTGCATCGACCATGATAATTTCGCCGTCGCGCAGCTTCTGCGAGAGCGTTGCAAGCAGCGCCTTTTGCACCGCCTTTCGGTTTATCTTGCGCGCATAGCTCTTTTCGGCGCGCGGGCCATGGGCTACACCGCCGCCGACCCAAATGGGCGAGCGCGTGGAGCCGTGCCGCGCCCGGCCGGTACCTTTTTGCCGCCAAGGTTTCTTGCCGCCACCCCTCACTTCGCCACGGGTCTTCGTGTGCGCCGTCGCCGCGCGAGCGTTGCCCTGCATCGAGACAACCACCTGGTGCACAAGGTCGGGATTCCACGGCACACCAAAGAGGGCTTCCGGCAAATCAATGGTGCCGGCCTTTGCGCCATCCGCTTTGTACACCTGTGCTGTAAGTTTCTGTTCCATAGTTTGGTTTGGATTCACGAATTTCGATTACGATTCAGGAATCGCTGCCATTATTCGTGATTTATGCATCGTGCTTCGTAATTCCACGAATTTCTACCATCGTTCCCCTTCTTCCTGGCACCGCGCCCTCGAGCACGAGCTCTCCGGTCGCCGGACTAACCTGCAAGACGCGGAGATTTTTGACCGTGACCCGCGCGCCGCCCATGCGACCGGCCATTTTCATTCCTTTGGCGACCCTGCCGCCCGCGCGGCCGCCGCCGCCGATAGAACCCGGTTCGCGCTCGGAATGCTTCTGGCCATGGCTGCGACGTCCGCCGCCAAATCCATGACGCTTCACGACGCCCTGAAAGCCCTTGCCTTTTGACGTGGCCGAGACCTCGACCTTGTCGCCTTCGGCAAATATCGAAACATCAAACGAGCTGTCGGCGGCGAGCGGCGAGCCATCACCTTCAGAAAGGCGGATTTCGCGGAAATAGGTCAAGGCCTTTCCTTTGGCGTGCCCTAGTTGGGCTTTGTTGACGCGACGCTCTTTTGTCTCGCCACTGCCTATCTGCATCGCCGCATACCCGTCGTGCTCGACGGTTTTGATTTGCGTTACTATTGCCGGCTCGACGGCGATGATGGTCGCCGCATGCGCGCGGCCGTCTTCTCCGAAGACGGTAGTCATTTGCTGCTTGGTACCGAGAATGAATTTCATGATACGAAAAACGCGCCACAACGGCGCAAAACTCTTATCGAGTCAGGGCCATTGGTTCCATATGGGAACGTAGCGACGTCAAAACGACGTATGGGCACTATACACGAAAGCTAAAGAATAAGCAAATTATGTTGGGGCACTAAAAAAGCACTATTATCAGCAAGATCAACAGAAATAGAATGAACAAATTAGCCCCAATCGTAAAATATCTGTTTTTATTTCTCGCCCACAATACAACAACTAAAAGAACGCTTAAGACGAAACTTCCACCCCACGGATCCCAAGGATTAAACGGATCTGATAATGCCTCAAGAATCGAATTCGAATTTATATAAGCGACCATTAATCCTCCAAATGTTCCTACTATAAAAATGATCAACAGAATATCTCCCAATATTCTGACAATTTTCGAGAAGATTGAGGATTTTTTTTAATTGGAGATCCATATCAATGGTAGCGTATTCCAAGGCTCACAGATGATGTAAAGAAAAACCGCCCCGAAGGCGGTTTTTCTTTACATCATCTTGACGTCTATCGTTACCCCAGACGGCAGCGAGAGGTTGGTGAGCGCTTCGATGACGCGAGCCGAAGGGTCGACAATATC
>JBOHOA010000066.1:0-5226 GCA_050730975.1 Minisyncoccia bacterium | reverse complement strand
GGCGAGGCCTTGCCGCGACAAAATACTTACACTTCGTCAAATACAAAAAACCGCGCGATTGCGCG
This sequence comes from Minisyncoccia bacterium, assembly GCA_050730975.1. Taxonomy (GTDB): domain Bacteria; phylum Patescibacteriota; class Minisyncoccia; order Phycocordibacterales; family SBAW01; genus JAKALC01. Next base: position 5,161 of record JBOHOA010000066.1, on the reverse strand, counting down.
GCTTTTTGGGGCTAAGATGGCTACTCGATCTTTAGAATTTTATATTTAGCCGTGCCCTTGGGGGTGTGGAACGAAAATTCGTCGCCTTTTTTTTTGCCCATGAGCGCACTTCCGAGGGGCGAATGATACGAGACTTTGCCGGCGAGCATGTCAGCCTCTTCGGCTCCCACAATGGTGTAGGTGTGCTTATCAACCTCACCCAGGCGCTGCACCGTAACGCTCGAACCCATGCCAACGCCCTCGCTGCGGCCTGCGCGCACGATTTTGGCGTTTTTCAGGATAGTCTCAAGCTTCTGGATGCGCTCTTCCACGGCCGCCTGCATTTCGCGCGCCTGGCTGTACTCGGCGTTTTCGGAAAGGTCACCGAGCGAGCGCGCGTACTCCAGCTGCTCTGCAACTTCTTTGCGACGCGCGGTACGCAACTCATCGAGTTCGCGCGTGAGCTCATCAAATTTTTCCTGTGAGATAAGTTCTTCGGTCGGCATAATATAAAAAAGTAACTAAAAAGACCACGCTGCTTGGAATAGTAGTGTAACGAGTCCTAAAAAAAATGCAAGGGCTACTTCGGCGTGGTCGTCGCAAGGTACCCTGGCTCATTCTCGTGCATCCACTGAAGGACATCAGCCATGACATTCGTAGCGCCGACGTCAACCGGCGCCGGCGCTTTCTCCATCATAATCATGAAAGCATATTCAGGATCCTGGTACGGAAAAAATCCTTCGACCGATGAGTTGTCGAATTGATTTTCGTTGCCTACCTGCGCGGTACCGGTCTTTGCCGCAACTTCCACAAACGGCAGGTTGAGCGCCTGCGCGATGCCACTCATGACGCCTTCGCGCATGCCTTCGCGCACCACTTCCACATCATGCGGCACGACGTTGAGATCTTTCCCTTGCGGCGTCGAACTTGCAAGGATGGTAGGCGTCATGAGTCCGCCGCCGTTTGCGAGCGCCGCGACCGCGCGGACCATTTGTATCGGCGTTACCTGCATACCGTACTGCCCTATCGCGGTGTGGTACGTATCGCCGAGGCGCCACGTCGGATCCGAAGGAAACGTTGCGGCTTTCCATGCCGGACTCGGCACGTTACCCGATGCCTCGGGAAGCCCCACGATTCCGGTCGGCTGGCCAAATCCGAAAAGTTTAAAATACTGGTCGAGCTTCGTGATGCCGAGACCCGGCTGATTTTCGTACCCGCCGCCTACTTCATAAAAATAGACGTCGGACGAAACGGCGAGCGCCTGGCGCATGTCGACCCAACCGTTCGGCCGCCAGTCGAGAAACACGCTCGGGTGCCCGGGATCGTACGGGTTTGGAATGGAAATTGAGCCGGTTGAAAGAATTTTGGTATTTTCATTTATAACGCCTTCCATAAGTGCGCCGACACCGACATATGGCTTCACTATCGAGCCAGGCGCAAAAACGCCCTGCGTCGCGCGGTCGAGAAACGGCAAACTCGGATCCGAAAGCAGTGATTTTATAGCCGGCGTGTCGGTGCCGTTGGCCATGGTCTGAAGCGGATACTCCGGATACGACACGAGCGCAAGAATTTCTCCAGTATGCACGTTCATGATAATGCCGGCGCCGCCAACAAAATGCGTCTCGCCCGCCACCTTGGCTATTGAATCGTAGAGCGCCTGCGAGAGCGGCGCGTCAATAGAAAGGGTCACGTTTGTGCCGGGCGTTGCCGGAATGACCGTGCTCTGCGAAACAACGCGGCCAAGCGCATCGGTCTCGGTGAGTTCTTTTCCATTGGTGCCGGTGAGGCGATTACTGAAAGCGGCCTCGGCGCCGGTCTGGCCGACCGATTGCGTCTGATAATAATCTCCGTTTGCGTCTTGTGCGGGCGGCTTAGCGTAGCCGACGACGTCTGCAATGCCGCGCCAGTCGGCATACTGACGTGTCGGAAAAGACGCATCTTCTGGGTCGTTATTGCCGACAAGTACGCGGCCGTCGCGGTCAAGAATAAGTCCGCGCGGAGCAAAAAGTGTTTCGTTGGCGAGCTGGTTCTGCTGCGCGCGCTCGGCGTATGCCGTTCCGTTTTTGAGCTGCAGATTCCACGCCTGTCCGGCGTAGCAGATGATAATAGCCGCAATGGCTATACCAACGCCCAAAAAACTCCGGTACCCGAGCGGTTTTTCCATCCGACCTTCGAAGCGATCCGTGTCGAGTCCGGCACGGTTTTGCGCATCGGCGAATATTTCGTCGGGCGCGATATCCCGCGTAACATGCGCTTTCGGCCGCCAACGCCATTTCATTTTTCAATGGTACTGCGACCGCGGCGCTTTTGCCAGATCTCCCCGCCGTCTTGCGGCGGCCTCAGATTTTCTGCAGAGTCCCGAACTATGGAAGGTGTGCGGCCTCATTAACCCGCTCCAAGACCTTCTTTTTGCCGATGAGTGCGGCGAGCACAAATGGGTCGGGCGATTTTTCGCGACCCGAAAGAGAGACGCGCAGCGGCCAGAGAACCTGCGCTTTTCCGGCATTTTCGGCAAACGGAAATATCGCTTCTTTTATTTGTCCGGCATTCCAGTTTTCCTCCGCAACCATCCCGAGAATCCGGTGCACTTCGGCGAGATTTTCCTGCACTTCGGCGATATCCGTTTTCGCACCCCTCAAGAGTAGTTCTTTCGTCACCGACGCGCCTTCCATGAACGAAAACTCGCCGGCCTTGATAAGATCCGCCGCCTCGCCCAAGGTCTCGGCGCGCTCGAGCAAAAGGCCGGCAATTTCGCGAAGGTACGACGGAACGCTTCCGCCGCGATGTTCGATGAATAAAACAAGCCGGTTGTAATACTCTTCCGGCGGAAGACGCCGGAGGTGCTCTTTGTTGAACCAGCGCAGTTTGGTTTCGTCGAAAATGGCGCCGCTTTTTTGAAGCTTATCGAACGAAAACCGTTCAATGAGCTCTTCGAGTGAAAAGAGTTCCTCTTCGGTGCCGGGATTCCAGCCGAGCAGCGCCAGATAGTTAATTATTGCTTCGGGTATATATCCTTGTTCTCGATAATTTTCAATGGATGCGCCGTGCTTGCGCTTTGAGAGTTTGGAGCGATCCGGAGCAAGAATGAGCGGCAGATGGGCATACGCCGGCCGCGGAAATCCGAGCGCTTCCTGAATAAGAATCTGGCGCGGCGTATTGGAAATATGTTCTTCGGCGCGAATAATATGCGTAACGCCTGCATCGGCATCATCGATAACGACCGCTAAGTGATAGAGAGGGTCGTCAATCGCGCGCGCGATGACAAAATCGCCGAGATCGGTGGTGTCGACCGACACTTCTCCGCGAATGAGATCGGCAAACACCACCGTTTTTCCCGGATTTTTCAGCCGCACCACCTCGACTTCTTTAGTCGGGTCGTTTTTCGCCGGCTCCCTGGACACGTAGGCTTTTCCGCTCTCGAGAAGGACGCGCAACAATTCTTTGTGCCGCTCAAGATGCTGCGACTGCCGGAATTTTTTGTCGGGTTCAAGGCCGCACCAGGCAAAGTCGTTCCAAATGTCGTCGACCCACGCCTCCTCGTTGCGTGCTTTATCGGTGTCTTCGATGCGCACAAAATAGGTGCCGCCATATCGCCGCGCAATAAGAAAATTAAACAGCGCGGTTCGAACCGTGCCGATGTGCATGCGGCCGGTCGGGCTTGGCGCAATCCGAGTAGCAACCCTATCCATCGCCTAACTGTATGCCGTTGATGCCCCGGTGTCTATTGCTGACCTATGGGCCGCTTTTTATGCGTTGTTTAATCCTGCTCGTGCGACAAGCCGATGTCGAGCAATTTTTGGGCGATAACCTTCGCCGCGTCGGGCCTTGAGAAATACTTTGCCGCCTCGCTCATGTGCGCGGCAACGTCGGGGCGCGTGATGATGCGATCTATTTCGGCTACGAGCACGCCGGGCAGCAGGTTTTGCTGCTCGATAACGCTCGCGGCTCCCGTGCGCGCGTAGGCGTACGCATTCTTGGTCTGGTGGTCGTCTGCCGCAACATCGGGCGGCAGCGGCACGAGGATCGACGGCATGCCCCAAAGTGCAATTTCAAAAATTGTCGATCCGGCGCGCGAAACGACCACCTTGGCCACACCAGCGCTCATCTTCATTGCCAAATCGTTGAGATAGCCTAACGGCTTGTAGCGATCCGCGAACGGCGAACCCACGAGGATGATTTTGGCGCGCCCCTCAATCTCCTTGCTATTGCCGGCGCCAGCCTGGTGCACAATTTGATACTTAGGCAAAAGCTCGGGCAATGCTTCGAGAATGCAATCATTGAGCGCCGCGGCGCCCTGGGATCCGCCGAGCACCAAGATGGTCGGAATCTCCTTTTCGAGCTTAAGAAATTCATGCGCACCGTCGGGCGCCGGAAACCGCACGGCTTTGCGCACCGGCACGCCGGTAAGCGCTACCTTATCTTTTGGAAAATACTTCGAGGTCTCATCGAACGAGATTGCGATGTATGCCGCAAATTTGCCGGCCCACGCGTTGACGCGGCCCGGCACCGCATCGCTCTCGTGAATGACGACGGGTATGCGGAAAAGCTTTGCCGCAAGAAGCATCGGAAAGCTCCCATAGCCGCCCTTGCCGAACACCACGTCCGGATAAAGAAAAAAGACATGAATGACCGAACGCAAAATGCCCCAGCTTGTTTTGAAAAGATCAAAAAAGTTGCGGATGGAAAAGTAGCGCCGAATCTTGCCCGCAGCCGTGGGCACGAAGGTTATCTCGTGCGCGGCGAGCATTTGCCGGTCGTACGGCGTCGGCGCCGCGTAATAAAGCTGCGGCTCAACGAGCTTCTGCTCGTCCGAAATATCCTCCACGGCTTCGGCCACGGCAATTATGGGATAAAAATGACCCCCGGTGCCTCCGGCGGTGAAGAGGATTTTCATTACCCTACAGGGTAGCGGGTTTTGGGTTTAGCGTCTAGGGAAAAACCGTCGTAGTTGTGCTTAATTAAAGCACAGGCGTATGGTATTTTGTAATCCAGAGAACAGCGAGGAAACTACGGTGTCAAATGTAGTTTCGTTAGAGGAACACAAGAAAGCAATCGCTTCAAAAAAACGAAGAGCGGCGCTCACTGGTTGTAAAGCTTGGTTTAGCCGCCAGCTGAATAACGAATTAATGAGGGTTGGCGGCCTGCTTATCATCTTCGGAATGGGTTTTAACCTGTTCGCATT
>JBOHOA010000065.1:0-4103 GCA_050730975.1 Minisyncoccia bacterium | reverse complement strand
ATCTGGAACCGGTGGGGCTTCAGATCCACAATTACTACACGGCGAACCTGCTGGACCCGTGGGGCGACGTGAACTGGCACACGGCGGCGGATTGCAGCCGGTGGAACAAGCTGATCACACACGCGATGGCGTCGCGCGATCCGAATTCGAAGACCTGGCCGTACGTGGAATTCATCACGGCCGAGGGCGCACGCACGATCCAAACCAACGAAGACGGCACCGTGTTTTGGAGCGACGACATTCACTGCTGGGGATCGATGGATCGGTTCCCGCCATTCTGAACTTGAGCAATAATTTTATTTACGAGGAAGAAGACATCTATTCATGGCAAATACGACAAAGCTGAGCAGAGACGAGCGCAAGAAATCCAAACGTACGGCGCGCAAGAAGCGCAAGGCAACCAATCCCTTGAAGCCGCGTGATTATCCGCGCGGATCGAAAAAGCCGAAGGTGAAGAAGCTGTCGCGTGGACAGTCGAAGCGGTAATAACCGCACTGAGCAATAAGCATTAAGCTTGCCGGCTGCGAATGATCCCCACCCTGCGAAAACCACGTAGGGTGGGCCACCCGGCCTGAGTTGTCGGATGCCGCGGTTGAACGCTGAATCGCAGGAGAATCACACCTCTTGTCACTATCGACCACCGAGCCTCCATCCAAAGTAGTCCGCACCTCCGACAGCCAGCTTTTCTGCTGCAAGTCGATCGACAAGCTGATCTCCGAATCCGAAGTGCCCGGCCAGCGGCTGCAGAAAACGCTGGGGCCGTGGTCCCTGACCGCGCTGGGCATCGGCGCGATCATCGGGTCTGGCATCTTCGTGCTCACCGGCACCGCTGCCGCCGGTGAATACTTTCAGGCGCCGTCCATCCTGCACGCGCAGGTTCTCGACATCATCGTGAACTTCTTGCGTGGAGGCGGGACCGCCGCCGTCCTGATGCACGGGCGCCCGCCGGCCGGTCCCTCGATCGCAATTTCGTTCCTGCTGGTTGCGATCGCGTGTAGCTTCGCCGGCCTCTGCTACGCCGAATTGGCGTCGATGATTCCCATCGCCGGCAGCGCTTACACCTACTCCTACGCGACGCTCGGCGAGATCTTTGCGTGGATCATCGGCTGGGACCTCATCCTCGAATACGTAGTCAGCAACGTAGTCGTGGCCATTGGTTTCAGCGCTTATACCAAGGCCCAGCTCGCTTCGTTCGGCCTCAACCTGCCCGATCGATGGTCGACGCCTGTCTGGGAATCCGGGCATTGGACGGGCGCGTACTTCAATGTGCCCGCATTCCTGATTATTTTCATATTGACGGTGCTGCTGGTGCGCGGCATTAAGGAATCCGCCGAAGCCAACAACATCATGGTCGCCATCAAAATCGGCGCCATTCTGATCTTCCTCGTGGTTGGCGGTGCTCTGGTGCACACCAGCAACTGGAAGCCTTTCGCACCCTCCGGATTCGGCGGCATCGTTACCGGAGGCGCTATCGTCTTCTTCACCTACATTGGTTTCGACTCCGTCTCCACCGCGGCGGAGGAGGCGCGCAACCCGCAACGCGATTTGCCCATCGGCATCATCGCTTCGCTGATCGTTTGCACGGTCCTGTACATCGGCGTTTCGATCGTGCTGCTGGGCATGATGAAATACACGACCTTCGTCTCCGGCGACGCCGCCCAAGCCCCCGTTGCCTACGCGCTCAAAATGCTGGGCGCCAACCGCTGGTCGCAATCCATCATCGTCATTGGAGCCCTCACGGGTATGATCTCGTCCTTGCTGGTCTTCCAGTACGGCCAGGCTCGTATCTGGTATGCCATGTCGCGGGATCGTTTGTTCCCGAAGCTCTTCTCTCTTGTCCATCCAAAATTCAAGACCCCTCACGTGTCGACGTGGATCGCCGGCTTGGCCGTGGGTATCCCGTCCGGAATCTTCGCCATCAGCGACGCCGCCGACTTGTCGAACATCGGCACGCTGTTTGCCTTCGCGCTGGTGTCGCTGGGCGTGATCATCCTGCGCCGCACCCAACCCGACCGTCCGCGTGTGTTCAAAGTGCCGCTGGTGCCGTGGTTCCCGCTGATCTCAATTATTCTCTGCGGCGGGCTCATGACCGGACTCACGGTCATTACCTGGGTGCGCTTCGTGGTCTGGCTTTTCCTCGGTCTGCTGGTCTACATCTTCTACAGCCGACATAGGAGCGAGTTCGCGAAGTAGGCATCCCGCTTCGCCGTTGGCGGCTAATCGGATCCTGTTCACCGCACCGAAACTACCCACCGACGTAAGGTCCCTCGCGCCGGCTGCGCCGCCACTCACGATGATAAGATCGCAAGCGATTGCTCGGATCCGCAGCTTCTTATTTCTTCCAGGCGGATTCCAAGAACAGGTAGCGATCGCGCAGATCATCTTTGTGCGCTTCGGGCTTGTCGCTCAGGAACATGACCGGCCATCCGTCGGTCGAGATGTACCTCGGCCATTTCGGCAGGCCGGGTCCGTTCGGATCGCCGTTCTTTGCAAAGTTTGACCAGTATTTCATCATCTGGTCGCTGAGCGCGCGATCTTCGGGCCGCCAGGGAACGCCGGCCTTCGAATCGAGCTGTCCGAAGACGTATTCGATTTCGGCCGAGTGATACGCGGCGTGATTCGGATGGTTCGGGCCAGTAGCCGGAGGAGCCATGTCAAAACGGTAGCGATAGATTACGTGCTTGCCGGTCTTGCTCTGTGCCTCGATCCAGGCCCAGGTGGAGAACGCGATGAATGTGTCTCCAGCGTAGTCTTCGGCGGAGCGCATGGTTTTCTGTGGCGTGTCGGTGGGATAAAGCTTGAGGAACTCCGGCGCCTTATCGCCAAAATCTTTTTCGGCCATCGCCTTCATGCTTTCGGCGGTCGGCTTCTGCGGGCTGAATTCGATTTGGAAGCTGCCTTCGTCGTGGTTCCATCCAGCGAGGAGCGGGACGTCATTCTGCTTGCCCGCGGCAAAGATCGCGGGGACAGGTTCGGGCAGAAAATATCCGTCGATGTTGGGGCCGAATGCGAAGCCTTCCGGACCGGACTTGCCGAAAGTATCGAGCAGTTTTTGCGCCGGAACCGCGCGCAGTTCGGCGAGAGTCGAGACGCCGAGTTTGTCTTTGACGACCTTCGTGTCTTTCTCTTCCCGTGTCGCCAGCGATTCGAACGAAAGGCCGCTGCGGGAAAATGCCGCGCCACTCTCACCAATCGCTTTGTTAATCAGGCCTTTGGCCAGCGGCGAGGCCATCTGTGCGCTCACCGAGAACGATCCGGCGCTCTCGCCAAAGATGGTGACGTTGTCCGGGTCCCCGCCGAACGCAGCGATATTGTCGTGAACCCAGTGCAGCGCGAGCACTTGGTCCATCAGGCCGTAGTTTCCGGATGAGCCGTGACCGGATTCTTTCGCCAGTTCGGGATGAACGAGAAATCCAAAGACTCCGAGGCGATAGTTCATCGAGACGACAATCACGCCCTGCTGCGCGAGGTGCGTGCCGTCCTGGCGGCCTTCGGAAGTTGATCCGGCGACGAAGCCGCCACCGTAGAGCCAGACCATCACGGGCAATTTTTTCGACGACGGATTCGATGGAGCCCAGACGTTGAGAGTGAGGCAATCTTCGCTGCCGCCAGAGTCGCGAAACGTCATGTCGCCGAAAGGGTTCCCTTGCAGGCAGTGCGCCCCGAATTCCGTGGCCTTGCGCACTCCCTCCCACTTTGCGGCGGGCACGGGAGCCTTCCAGCGCAGGTCGCCGACGGGCGGCTGCGCATAGGGAATGCCGAGAAATGAACGGACAGTTCCGTCGTCTTTTCCTTCGACCATACCGGAGAGAGTCTTCACCGGCGGTGCGGACGGCGCAGCCCATGCGAACACGGACATAGCCAGGATTGCTGCGATTGCAGGAAGGCAGACGATCGGTCGGTTCATCGGAATCTCCTCAGCTTTGATTAGAAAGCGCGCTCAAGAAGCAACTATCAAGAAAAGAACACCGGATTGTAAATGAAAAATTGCAAACGAGTCGGCTGCTCTTCTCGCCAAATCTTCCGTCAGCCATCTACAATCGAGCCATGCCTGTTGCCGTATAACGACAGCCAAATGCCTTTATCCGTCAGCTTCCCAAGGC